>NZ_JANLWO010000223.1:0-3019 GCF_031364565.1 Chamaesiphon sp. OTE_20_metabat_361 | reverse complement strand
ATTCGATAGACTTTAGCACAATTGGGTCAAAAATGTTCTACCAGTAGGACTAGTTGCGATAACTTGCCGAGTCCGATCGAATACTACCGAACCGACACTTACAGACTGCTGACTTTGACTATAAATATAAGTTTGCGATCGATTATCGATCCTTTCTGTCAAGTATCCATAGATTTTACCTGCCCAATCACTCTCTTGTGCTAAATCGATCGCATGTAAATATTTCAGCACATCTTCGGCTGTCTCACAGTCAAATAATCCCGCTAATTGCGCGGCGGGTAAGCCCACGCGCGCCGCTGCGGCAACCAAAATTTCTAATCTCCCATCCGCTAAATGGTGATGAGTATGAAAAATCCCCCCCGCCAGCTTAATCAGCTTGCCATGATAGCCAAACAGCAATAACTTCGGCACTCCCAATAGTCCCGCCTCAGCTAATAATGGCCCCAACCAGTTCGCCGTCTTAATAATTCGATCGCGCTTAATCCCCATTTTCTGCGCCAGATCCAACCCATTCTCACCAATACAAAACACCAACGGCAAGATCCCCCCGTCCTCCCGGTCAGTGAGCGAAGTCGAACTGCCATCCCACTTAGCTCTCAACTCCGCCAAACAAGCCTCCAACTGCCCCGGCGCACTCAAAGGTTGAGAAATCCCCGTCGTTCCTAATAGTGATAAACCCTCAACCACTCCAAATGCCGCATTCGACGTGCGGGTTGCCAGTAGTCTCCCTTCCGGCAATATAATCGTCACTCGAATCTTCTGGGATGCTGTCAGCAAGGGTGCTAGATTCGCCTGTAAGAGCTGGCGAGCGTAACTATAAATGGCGGGCAGATCGTCGAGATTGGACTGCTTGCCGACCCCTTCACCCCCCACTAGCGCGATCGTTTCTACCTGGGTGGGTGCCCACTCAACTACCGCCCAAATCGGGGTATCGCGAGTGAGATCTAAGTTGTCGCCAGGATCGCTGTGAGTGATACCGAGCGCCATTCCCGGCTGAATTAAGGCAACTTGCTCGATCGAGATATATACGCGTTGCGGTGGCGTAATCAGATCGAGGCTCACTGACTTATATTCTGCGC
The DNA here is from genome assembly GCF_031364565.1 of Chamaesiphon sp. OTE_20_metabat_361. Taxonomy (NCBI): domain Bacteria; kingdom Bacillati; phylum Cyanobacteriota; class Cyanophyceae; order Gomontiellales; family Chamaesiphonaceae; genus Chamaesiphon; species Chamaesiphon sp. OTE_20_metabat_361. The sequence goes on along the minus strand of NZ_JANLWO010000223.1, from coordinate 1,940 downwards.
TAGATTGCTGCAAACATTGTAATGCCGCGATCGCGCTAGCAGTCGCAAACACAGGTAGGGTATAACCAGAACGCATGGCAATTCAAAAATCGAGTACCCTGGATCTTAACAGCGATCGGCGCTCTATAATATTTGGTAGAATGAAAGCTAATTTGAGTTGAAATTCAAACTACATCACAGTGGGTCAAAACTATGGGCATTACTATTCCTGAGATCCTAACTTTAGAAGAAGCTTCTGTCTACTTAAGATTGTCAGTTGAAACAGTTGCTACTCAAGCTCTAAAAGGTAATATTCCCGGTCGGAAAATTGAAAATGATTGGCGATTTTTGAAATCGGCTATCGATGATTGGTTGCGTTCTAAAAATAGTAGTTCTGTCTTGCTCGCGCAAGCAGGTGCTTTAGCGGATGATGACTCGCTCGACCAACTGAGATCCTCAATTTATCAAGCCAGAGAACGTCCCGAAATCGATGATAAGTTAGGTTCTAATTAATGTATTTGCTCGATACGGATACCTTGACACATCTTCATGCTGGTAACTCTAACGTTGTAGAGCGATTGAGATCGGTAGTAGATGAAGAAATGGGCCTCTCGATTATTACTAAAGTTGAAATTTTACGCGGAAGGATCGATTATTTACTTAAAGCTGAAGCTGGTGAGAGCTTACTCAAAGCGCAAGAGCTTTTATTTCGGACGGAAGCATTACTGAGCGGTCTGCTAATCGTACCTGTAGATCGAGCTGCATCAATTGAATTCGATCGCTTACGTGGTGTATCTAATTTGCGTAAGATTGGACGAGCTGATTTGTTAATTGCCAGCATTACTCTTGCTAATCGAGCTACACTAGTGACGAGAAATTTACGGCACTTTAGACAAATTCCTGGTTTAAAGCTGGAAAATTGGGTCGATAGATAATCTGATATCTTCAACCTTAGATTTTAGACTTTCCACTTATTAACTGCTATGATTCCTACTAAAGAAATACTCATCACAATTATCGTCCAAAACCAGCCTTCCTCGATCGCGCCTGCTTCGACTGCAAAATAGATTGCCATTGGGATTGTTTGGGTTTGCCCTGGGATATTGCCAGCCAGCATCAGTGTCGCGCCAAACTCGCCTAAAGCTCGTGCAAAAGAAAGGACTGTCCCGGCTAAAAGTCCGGGGATGGCTAACGGCAAAGCAATGTACCAAAACACGGCTAGTTCGGAAGCACCATCCAGTCTCGCCACATCTAATAGTAAAGTGTCGATCTGCTCGAAAGCTCCCACAGCAGCACGATACATCAATGGAAAAGATACCACGATCGCGGCGATAACTGCGGCGTACCAAGTAAATACTAAGCCTAAATTCCAGCGATCGAGTATTTGTCCAAACACACCATTTTTTCCGAGCAAAATTAGCAAAATAAAACCGACAACCGTCGGTGGTAAAATCAGTGGTGCAATTAAAATGCCCTCAATTAGCGATCGCGCTCGACCGCGATAGCGATACATTTGATAAGCGACGATCGTCCCCAATCCACAGGTAATCATAGTGGCGATCGTCGATACTTTGAGGGAAATCCAGAGTGGGGATAAATCGGGGATGGACATGTGATTAAGGTTGAGGCTTGACAATCCCAAAGCCGTACTTCTTGAAGATAGCTGTTGCCGATTTACTGCTTAAGAACTCTACAAACTGTCGAGATCTAGTAGGAAATTTACTAGATTTCAAAATTGCGATCGGGTATCGAATTGGTGAGTGTAGTTTGGCATCGGCGATTGCCACTATTTGCACTTTACTCGAATTTTTGGCATCAGTGATATAGACAATTCCCGCATCGACATCACCTGTTTCTACGGTAGTTAAAACAGACTTAACATTATTACCTAGTAAGAGTTTAGATTTCACCCGTTCCAAAATACCTAAGTTTTTAAAAAATTCGGTTGCATATTGTCCGGC
>NZ_JANLWO010000212.1:0-26896 GCF_031364565.1 Chamaesiphon sp. OTE_20_metabat_361 | reverse complement strand
AGGGGAGGGAGCAAGCCCCCCCTTTATAAGGGGGGGGTAAACCCAGCGAAAACGAAGCAATACACGGCAGCCTTGGAAAGAAGAACAGTTAAACCGATACTATTTATTGCGGCACCCAGACCGATACAGAGCCGCCATTACAGCGAAACTCCGCCCAGCCATCATCATTGGTGACGATCGGGTCTTTGACGTGTTCGGTAATGTCTACATAGGTGCAATTGGGATGACCGATTTCCATCCACTTGGTACCGCCTTCGCCATTAGTCAGCACCACAGCCATACCGCCGGGATGGGACTCATCGCCCGCCCGCGTCCAGCCGATCGTATTCGGATGGTCGAAGTAGTCGCGTTGTTCGCCGTAGGCATAGTTTTGACGGGCATACAAGAACTTATCAATCAGGAATTGATGGCAATCCATCCAGATTTCATACTCATTGCCGTCCTTATTGTCTTTATAGTGTGCGCCATAATAATCACCGTAAAAAATACAGGGATAACCAGCTTCCCGCAACAAGATCAACGCATACGCCAAGGGTTTAAACCATGGTTCGACGATCGATTCGAGCGACTGAAGCGGCTGCGAATCATGATTTTCGACTAAAGTTACAGCCAGTGCTGGCTGCTGCTGTACTAAAGTATTGTCGAAAATTTTGGTCATATCGTAACCTGCGCCGCCTTGACTGGCAACGTGGAAGTTGTAATGCAGCGGTGCATCAAATAGTTGAACTTTACCTTCAGTAGTTTCGATGAAATGATGGAGTGCCTCAGTTTCATAAGACCAGTATTCACCGACTGCAAATAAATCGCGCTTGGCATACTGACGGACATGTTCTAGCCACTCTTGAAAGAACTTTGCCGAGACATGTTTGACAGCATCAAACCTAAAGCCATCGATATCGGTAGTGTCATACACCCATTCGCCCCAATGTTTTAGTTCGTCTACGACTTCGGGATTTTCCATGTCCAAATCGCAACCCATTAGGTAATCGAAATTACCCTTTTCGAGATCGACATTTTGGTCGAATGACTTGCCCTTGAGCAAATAAATTGCGGAGAGTCCATCATCTTTGGCGTTGTAATCGATCGCATCAAAATGCCACCAGTGCCATTCCATTTGCGAATACTTACCGTCGCGTCCGGGAAAAGTAAAGTGCGTCCAAGCTTCGATCTTTTGGTATTCACCTACCGTCTCATTCCGGTTATCCATATCAAATGGTGTCGCTTCTACCTCTTCAGATCTATCAGCACCCATTTTGTGATTGAATACGACATCAGCATAGATCTGGATGCCTGCGGCTTTGGCTGTCTGGATCGCTTTGATATATTCAGCTTTGGTGCCATATTTAGTCCGTACCGAACCTTTTTGATCGAATTCACCCAGATCGAATAAATCGTAAATCCCATAACCAACATCCATGCCGCCCCCAGTGCCCTTATATGCTGGCGGCAACCACAAAGACGTAATCCCCGCCGCCGCTAGTTCACTAGCTTTTTCGGCTACTTGATTCCAAAGACTACCATCGTCTGGATTGTACCAGTGGAAGTACTGCATCATTACACCGTTATGTTCAGACATGATTGATATTTATGGGTGAATTATTGGTAAAAATTAACGAATTGATAATGTCGTTGTTTATTTATTGTCGCTGGCAGTACATTGGCTTGTCTATCTGGCATTGGGGACATTTCTAAGACTATCTAAAACTTAGCTATATCTATCAATGGATAGATTTAATGTCTGTATTTATCTATCTTTGGATAGATGGTTTAATTTAACCATTTCTTAAATTTAACTACATTCTGAAATCAAACATAAACTAAAATTAATCACTCGGCAAGATTTAATCTATTAAACTGCTTAGCTAAAATTTGACTTACCGATTATTAATCTCTACCGATATAAATAGATGCTCGATTGGAAATTCCATTGATAAGTATATCGATTGAGCGATCTCCTTTAGAGATATATAAACTACAACTGAAGAGTAGTAATTTTTTAGGTAAATAAAACTATGAAATCGATCGCAACAGTATTGGGCACTAATTTAAAACGGTACTTAGTCCAAGGTATTTGTGGATTGGCGATCGCTTTATCGGTATGGCAGGGGATATCCTGGGGATTAGATTCAGCTTTAGCAGCGTCCTCGATCGAGAAACTAGTCGTACCAGATGCGATCGGTGATAACCGAGCGGAAGTTATCGAACAACTCGCAGCAAAAGAAGATTTAGCAACACATCAAGCCAAATCAAACACGGATGCACCCAAAGATCCGGCGCGATCGCTACTCGAAACCTCAGAAACTGGGGTGAAGATCGATGCTGACAAAGCTGAAAAGTATAGCGGTGACACGCCGGAAATTGTCAAGGGAAATGCCGATCGGAATACTGAGCAAGCCGAAAATTTCTCCAAGAATACTACTAAAAATATCAAAAAAGTGTTGGGCTTCTAGTCCCAACTAATGCGCCAGTCGATCGGTCAGATATCCTCTCAGTGGCAGTCGCTCGGCGGCTAATGTTTGGTTACTTAACTCAGGTATTCTGACCTCAGCTAGATCGCTGCGATCGTCAGCTCAATTTTAAATTTAAATACATAAATCCTCCCTACAACTCCGAGCCAGTCAATAGTGCGATCGGTGGCGATGGCTCGATCCAGTAGCACTTAGTGGTGCGGTTAGGGCGATCGAATTCGCACTACATTCACTCAGATGACTTGCAGACAATATCTGCAAGTCATTTTTGTGCGTCCACATCGAGCGATTGCTTGCCCCCCCTCTCAGACAAAATACCGATCGAGAACGCCGCAGTGATGTTTTTAGAGCAAATTGGGGCAACCTAAGAGTGTGCTGCTTATCGGCTTGGAGAGCGGACACCAGTAAGCCATCTCGAAGCCCTGCTATGCCAATAGGCTCTATGTAAAGCTCGATCGACAGCTACCAAATAAGCAATTAATTCTCAATCTAGCTAGCACTTTTAATAACGAAAATAAGGGGATTCAAAGTATGACTGGGGCGATCGCTTTACCTAACTTGAATAAAGTTCGAGTTGTGCTGCCAACAAACCCAGATTGGCAAAAATACTTAAATAATTTGCCTCATGATTTTTATCATCTAGCTGGGTATTTAGAACTAGAAGCCCAACGCTATGAAGCTACGGCAGAAGCGATCGTTATCGAGGATGATGCAGAAGTATTCTTTTTACCATACCTCCTCCGCAATTGCGATTGCCCCGGCGCTCTAGTTTATGATGTGATTTCACCCTATGGTTATCCCGGCATGTTAGTCAGTCCCGCCGGACAAAATCCGCAATTTATCGATCGCTGCTTGCAGACAATCTATCGCTATTGGCAAGAACGAAATATTTGTTCGGCATTTTTGAGACTGCATCCGATTTTGAATAGTTATTTCATCGATCGCACATCAAACGATCGACATGAATCCAACCGATCGATCGAAGTAACAGAACGCTTGCACCATCGCGGCGATGTCGTGATTTGCGACTTAACTAACGATCTGGAAGATATCTGGAAGCAAATTAGATCCAGTCATCGTACCAAAATTAATAAGTTAAAACGGTCTGGATTTATGGTCGCGATGGTACCAGTCGATCGCTATCTAGAGGTATTTATCGAGATCTATCGCGAAACGATGAATCGCGTCAATGCCACCCCCAGTTACTATTTTACGCAGGATTATTTCGAGCGGTTTGTAACAGCATTGGGTAATGGCGTGCAGCTCTGTGTCGTAGAAGTAGACGGTCAAATTATTGCAGCTAGTTTGATTACCGAATTTAGCGGCATCGTTCAATATCATCTCGGGGGTACGCGGACAGAATTTTTGCCCTATTCACCTACCACACTGGTCTTTGACTATGTAATCAAATGGGCCAAACAACGCCAAAACCGCTACTTTAACTTAGGCGGTGGACTTAACGGACAAGATTCACTTTATCACTTTAAAATTGGCTTCTCAGACCTTACCAAATCTTTTGCCACCCTAGAAACGATCGTCGATTGCCAACTTTACGATCGACTCACCGCCCAAAGAGCCGAATCATTAGGTCTGACGACATCAGCACTTAACAATACATCTTTTTTCCCAGCCTATCGCGCAAATTGACGCCAATTTGCGGAGAAATAAGATTGCTTTGGTGCCACACGATCCTGTCAGTGGCGGCGATCGAGCCACCTAAAATAGTAGCTGCTAGCATCAAAAAAAACCTCAATTATCGAGCGAGTAAATCCTCATTAATTCCCTCGCTAGAGCGCTGACATTTAGATCGATCTGGGTATAATAACTAAACATAATGATGTCAGCACTCAATTTTCAGCTATCTATTACCTCTGGCAATGACAAAACCTATCTTACTCTCCACTCCACATATGGGCGATCGCGAACAGCAATTCGTCACTGAGGCTTTTGAAACTAATTGGATCGCGCCAATTGGCCCTCATGTTGATGCCTTCGAGCGAGAGTTCTGCCAAAAAGTAGGTTCGAGTCATGCGACTGCGGTTAGTTCGGGTACGGCTGCCCTCCATTTAGCCCTCCAACTAGTCGGTGTCGGTGCTGGCGATGAAGTGTTTTGTTCGAGCCTGACTTTTTCCGCTAGTGCCAATCCGATCGTGTATCTCGGTGCCAAGCCAGTCTTTATCGATAGCGACAGAACATCGTGGAACATGGATCCCCAACTGCTCCAAGCTGCCTTAGCACAGCGAGCCGCTGTGGGTAAACTCCCCAAAGCAGTAATTCTCGTCCACTTATACGGTCAAAGTGCCGATATCGACCCGATCCTCACAGCTTGCCAAGAGTATGGCGTAGCGGTCATTGAAGACGCCGCAGAAGCTCTCGGCGCAACTTATAAAGGTCGCTCGCCTGGTACTTTTGGGACGATCGGGATTTTCTCATTCAATGGCAATAAAATCATCACCACTTCCGGCGGCGGGATGTTGGTATCCGAAGATGCCAGCCTGACTTCCAAAGCCAAGTTTTTGGCAACCCAAGCACGCGATCCAGCACCCCATTACCAACATTCGGAAATCGGCTATAATTACCGCCTCAGCAACGTCTTAGCCGGAATCGGACGCGGACAACTGATGGTACTAAACGATCGCGTTGCCGCCCGTCGCCGCAATTGTGAAGTCTATCAGCAAGCACTAGGACATCTACCCGGGATTCAATTTATGCCAGAAGCACCGTGGGGGAGTGCGACTCGCTGGTTGACTTGTCTGACGATCGATCCTACCGCTTTTGGTGTCGATCGCGAACATGTCCGCCTAGCTTTGGCTGAAGCCCAAATCGAAGCCCGTCCCGTCTGGAAACCACTCCACCTCCAACCGATTTTCGCCCAGTACGATCGCTTCGGGGGTGAAGTTGCCGAAGACCTATTCGATCGCGGACTGTGCCTACCTTCTGGCTCCAATCTATCCGATGAAGATCTCGCCTGCGTAATTGATGAGTTTGTCAAATGTGCGCGGGGGTAGAGGGGAGAGGGGAGATGGGAGATGGGAGATGGAAGATGGGAGAGGGTAATTACTTCGCCTAAATTCTAGTCTAATAACTCCCAACTAAAATCTTGGATACAGTGAATGCCGCTTTACGCCTCACACAGATCGAACCATACGCAGGAGAGTTTGAGAAGGCGGCGACCGAAATCACGCGGAGGTTCCCTCCGCATGTGTTTCGGTCAAGACGCGTTCCGCCTGTCTTGTCTCGCTAAACCCTCGGGGAACCCGAGGAGCGCGAGCCGCTTTCAACGGGGGGTCTGGGGGTCGGAGCGATGCGCGATCGTTGGGTTCCCCAACGGTTTAGCGCATCAAGACAACCCCCAGATCCGGGTTCTGTCTCCGCTAGGAAAATCGCAACTTACAGATTCCTACAGTTTGCCGATTCGCTTACTACCAGAATCTGTAGGTTGAGTAGAGTTAGGTTGTGTTGAAGAATGAAACCCAACACACTCACTCATCGTGTTTACGCGCTAAAAAGATATGCAACAGACAACCGATCGAGATAATGCTACCAGTTTAGTAGATCGCATTGTCGCCAGAGCAATTGGCGATCGCGCCTCGCATTTGTATTTTGAACCACAAGCACGATCGCTCCAGATTAGAATTCGCCAAAACGGCTCCCTCCAAACCGCCATCCAAAACCTGCCTCAAGACCTAGTTCAGCCGACGACCGAATATCTCAAAGAACTCGCTTACCTCGATAACACCTCCGCTCCCCAGACAGGCACGATCGCCAAATCTGGTAAATTCGGTCTGAAACTCGAAATTACCACCCTCCCAACGCAATTTGGCCAGCAAATTACGCTCAAAATTGTCTACGATCGACAGTCTCCACCCGCACTAGAGCAACTTATCCTCGATCGCGAATCATTCGCCCAGATCGATCGACTCATCCACAGTACCTGCGGCTTAGTCCTGTTTGTCGGCGAACGCGCTAGCGGCAAATCAACCACTCTCTATGCCAGTTTAGCCGCCATCCAGCGACCGGATCTGAGTATCTTCGAGATCGATCGACAGCCGAAATATACCGTTCCCAGCATCAACCACATTAGCATCCCCAGCAACTTGGACGATCGCGCCTACGCTCAGACGATCGACACCTGTGTGAGCCAACAGCCAGATATCCTCGCTGTTGGCATCGATAGTTTGCCCACTGCTCGCGCCGCTCTTCAAGCCGTAGCGCGAGGCTGCCTAGTCTTTGCCACCGTCCCCGCCACTACTGCTGGCAAAGCAATCGCCCAACTCATCGCCTTGGGTATCCCCCCAGCCCAACTCTACACTGCCACGATCGGCATTATTGCCCACAAGCAGCTCCAGCAGCTCTGTCCCGATTGTCGGCTCCCGGAGCAGCCCAGCGGCGACTTAGCACACCTGGGCAGTACGCTCTTGAGCTTGCACCAGCAACCCTATTATCGCGCCCAAACTCTGAGTCCCCGCGAGATCGAAAGTAGCAAACGGACAGGCGAACTGTGCGTCCACTGTCAGGGAATTGGTTATCGCGGCACGATCGGTATTCAGGAGGTACTAACCGTCACAGATCGGCTCAAATCAACAATCTTACAAGGCGATGCCGAAGCGATCGATCTCGCCGCACAGGAGACTGGAATGCGATCTTTTCTGGATCTAGCTGTCAGCCTATTTCGCGCAGGTAAAACGACATCCGCCCAACTGAAGCGATGTATCGACCCCAGAATTTTATTGCAAAATCAACTAAACACCATCAACCCTAGCTCGGGCGATCTGGTAGGCAATGACATGGCAAGTTTAGAAGCAGCTTTGTACTGGAAACAACAGGCGATCGCCTCAAAATCTGAGTACGAAAAGCTCTTAGCAGAATTAGAAAGCTATCAACAAGAATCTGACGAATTCGAGCAACGCATCAAACAGAGTCGATCGCAAGTAGAGCAAGGTACGCGGGTAGAAATTGCACTGCAATTATTATCAGTAGTCGATGTGATCGAACTCGCCCGTACCTCGATTAAACCGCAAACCGATCGCGAATCAGCCATTCAAAAAGGCTACTCGATGTTGGAGACTAAAATGCTCGCCAGCATCAAAGAAATCGGCGTTCGGATCGTCGAAACTAGAGGTTATCAATTTGACGCTCGCCGTCATGAAATCGTCCGGGAAGTAAGTACGTCCGAATCCGCCCCCGGCACAATCATCGCCGAGGTAAAACGCGGCTATACATTCGGCGATCGCGTTTTACGTTTAGCACAAGTCAAGGTAGCCGTTGCCCCTAAATAGCGGCGACATCACGCGGCGCTACCGCTAAATATATGCACGAAAAACTCGATTTGTCAATGATAAATGCCTAAACTTTTATTAACCAATCCATTGGTGGTAATGAGATATCTAGTTTAAATTAGACAAACTTAGATCTATTTTTTAATATTTAATTTTATGACTACTGGTGACTTATCTAGTCCAGAAACGGGGCAAGATTGGAACTATAGCAAAGCCCTGCCCAAATTGAATTTACTGACAACCATCCGGTTGGGATTGTTTCAAATGGGCTTGGGGATGATGTCAGTGATGGTATTTGGCGTCCTCAATCGGGTGCTCATCAAAGAATTAGCCGTACCGAGTACGATCGCCACGGTGATTCTCGCCCTCACTCTCTTCGTTGCGCCAGCCCGAATTATCTTCGGACAACTTTCTGATACCAAGCCCCTATTTGGCTACCATCGGACTTGCTACATCTGGCTGGGTGCGGCAGGACTGGCTATTAATGCGATCGTGGCAGTGCAAATAATGTGGCAACTCGGCGCGAGTCTCAAATTAGCGGGTTGGACGTTGGCGACTTACGGCTGGGCGGGATTACTAGGGGCAGTTTTTGCCCTATATGGTTTGTCAGTGAGCATGTGCTCGACACCATTTGCGACATTACTAGTAGACATCACCGATGAGGAAGATCGATCGAGAGTAGTAGCCGTAGATTGGTCGATGTTGATCGGCGGAACGATTGTCGGTGCGATTACGATCGGCGTATTATTAAGATCTCTAGAACTTAATGCCACAATCGCCCAAGTTCAAGTCCAAATCGATCGCTTATTTCTGATTATTCCGGCGATCGTTTTAGGCTTAACTTTAATCGCTACTTGGGGCGTCGAGCGCAAATATTCGCGGTTTATCAATCGCGTCACCACGCCGCATCAAGGCTCGCATTTATCCCTGGGGCGTGCTTTAGCCATTCTCACCGCCAGTCGCCAAACTCAGGTATTTTTTACCTTTCTCGTCGTCATGACACTCGGATTATTCATTCAAGATCCGATTCTCGAAACCTATGGCGGCGAAGTATTCGATCTGCCTGTCGGCAAAACTGCCAGCCTTAACGCTTATTGGGGTGGCGGTACCTTATTGGGTTTAAGTGCGGCGGGATTCTGGTTCATCCCCAAGCTCGGCAAACAAAAAACCGCCCGCTTGGGTTGTATGCTAGTGGCAGCATCGATGCTCTTGCTCATCGCTTCCGGTTTTACGCACAATCCTAAATTTCTCCAATTGGCGCTGTTAATATTTGGAATGTGTTCGGGATTGGTGACGACTGGCGCAATTAGCCTAATGCTGGATCTGACAGTGCCCGAAACAGCCGGGACATTTATCGGTGCGTGGGGCTTATCTCAAGCCTTAGCCAAAGGCTTAGCGACGGTGTTTGGCGGTATCGCATTAGATCTGGGCAAGTCAATTGCGCCAAATGTTGTCTTCGCCTACGGATTCGTATTTAGCCTACAAGCCTTGGCGATGATTATTGCCGTGAAATTACTCGATCGGGTGAATGTCCGCGAGTTTCAAACTACTGCTAAAGATACCATCAAAGCCACGATCGCCGCAGATCTAGATTAATCGGCTGTCAACTCGATCGACAATAGCTTCAAACCGATTAAAATAAAGAATATGCACCCATCATTCTAGTCAATGATTATGCTCCCAGCAACAGAGATCGTCGGTACATGGGAGGAAATTCTCCAGCACAGCAATACACTTGTGGGTAAACGGGTCAAGTTAACTTTACTTGATGACAATTCTTTGGTGCCTAATCTACCCATGTTAGATCGAGCATCATTGCTAAAATTACCACGAGTGGAACGCGATCGAATTTTAGCCGCACGTGCTGAAGCGATGGCACCAGAATACGAGCTAGATCCAGATTGGAGGGAGTTTTTAGGCGGTGACTTCATTGAGTATTGACGTTTTACCGCTCAGATCGGATATCTGGTTAGTTAACTTAAATCCAACGATTGGATCGGAGATTCGCAAAACTCGTCCGGTAGTGGTAATTAGTGTTGATTCGACCACCCTGGGGGTGCGCTTGCGCGTTCGGCAAATTACCACTTAAACTAATTGCCCCTCTGACTGATTGGAAGCAGCATTTTGAACTCAATCCTTGGCAAGTTCGAGTAGAGCCAGATGCAAATAATGGGTTGACAAAAACTTCTGCCGTAGATGTCCTGCAATTACGGGGAGTGGACTTACAGCGATTTGTTCGCAAGTTAGGCATTTTACCTTCTGAAATCATGAGAGAAATCAATTTAGCGATCGCTTTAGTTGTAGATTTTGATTGACGATCGAATTTCAAGGATCTAGAGGATCGACCAAATCACTGACATTGCAAATCGATCGACTAAGGCAAAGGACGTTGACGAATTCGATCCCGTTCGACGATCGTAAACCATCCCTCAATCTGCAATTTCTCAATCTGAAACAGATTCAATAATATTGCTGCTGGTTCTTCTAGTGTATGCGGATGCAGATAGTACAGGTGTGTAATAGACATCTTCTTTGATACACTCTGCGGCAAAGGCGAATACGGCTTGGATCGATCGAGTATTCAGTGTTGGGTAGTTTTCTAAAACCTGTTGTGCTGTCCACCCTTCTGAAAATAGTCCGAGAATGAATTCAACGGATAGTCGCGTCCCTTTGATTACTGGCTTTCCAAGCAGAATTTTGGGATCTGAATGAATATATGTTTTCCAGTCCATGATTTTGTTTATCTCTATGGCTTTCGTCTATTATCCTCGATTTGCTTGGGTTGTTGCTATGAGATCGAGTCTCAAGGATCTAGAGACTCGATCGAATTACTGACTTTACAAATTGAGAGAGAAAATACCTGAATCAATTACTGTATTTGGTTTTGAATTATTGGACATTATCCATTTTCAATCGAATCTCAGTTTCAATTATCCGGCATTAGTGACAGTAGCTGGTCGCTCTCGAAGCTGAGTCCCTACGTTTAATTTCTTCCTGTAAGTCAGAGAGTATATCTCCGATTGGATGAATTGCTTTTAAAATGACCTGCCCTCTATTTTTACCAGTGAGTTTGATAATTGTTTCTTGCAGAGACTCATCCGAACAAATCCAGTACAATTGTTCACCACAGAAAATCAAGAACTTTCCAGAGAGTGCTGTGTCAAATCCATATTCTCGAATATAGTTGACAACCTTTCTAATCTCCTGCATGGACAATTGCGTTCTGAGTGCAGCGATAACTCTTAGCTCAAGAACTTGATTAAGACTGTAGAGAACGACTGGATGGCTCTCGCTACCGAGCTTTGTTGGTTCAACAACACCAGACTTATCTAATCGGCTTAACTGTCCTGAACTCAGACATGTCAGCTTCAAAACCTCCTGCCGTGAAAATACGTTTTCCATAATCAACTTAGCTCCCTATGCGAAAGCAGGCAATGGCAGTTGCCATAAGTAGCCTTACTTCTATGTCTTGATTGTACCCGAAGCAGCAACACTATATTGCTATCTCCACAATTTTTGTTAAAACACACAAAGAAAAATTAATCGGCACTTTGTCTCGCAATTTACTAAAACCGAAATATGTCAGTTATAATGAAAGCGTCGCAAGTTACAGCTTCCGACGCTTTCCATAAATACAGGTTGGGGGTTCAATATTAAATTGAAGCCTACCCCCTAGCCTTCTTCTACAATTTAGGCTTCTAAATGAGCAAAATGAAACTCGTTACATACGACCTTAACACACCAGGGCAAGACTACCGAGTTATCCATGAGGCTATCAAATCTCTGGGTGAGTGGTGTAAGCCTATGGAATCTACGTGGTTAATCAATACTAATTTGAGTGCAAACCAGATTAGTGAACGCTTACGTCAGTGTCTGGATCAAAATGATCGTCTATTAATTGTAGAGATCGATCCTTCTACTGCTAACGGATGGTTATCAAAAGATGTTTGGGAGTGGATTCAAACTCGGGCAAAGCTCTACAGGTAGAAAGTTGTGGCGAATGATTAACACTCAGTGATTAAACACTGAGTGTTAATCATCGTTGGGTGAGAAAGGATATCGCTCGTAGAAAAGCGATCTCCTTTCTTATATTCCACAAATTGAAATAGCTTCCTAGTAGAATACACTGGGTTGTTATTGCTGAAGCCAAAAATGGCACAATAGAGGGATAGCTTATACTTGCCTCTCTATATTAAAGTCCTATGTCTGCTCTCAAACTCAGTGGTGCCGAGATCCGTCAAGCCTTCCTCGATTTTTATAGCCAGCGGGGGCATCAGCCGTTGCCGAGCGGTTCCTTGGTACCGGAAGATCCGACGGTGTTATTGACGATCGCGGGGATGTTACCATTTAAGCCGATCTTCTTGGGTCAACGTCAGCCCGATTTTCCCCGTGCGACGACTTCTCAGAAATGTATCCGTACCAATGATATCGAGAACGTCGGACGGACGGCGCGGCATCATACATTTTTTGAGATGTTGGGCAATTTTAGCTTTGGGGACTATTTTAAGGAACAAGCGATCGCATGGGGTTGGGAAATCTCGACGCAGGTGTTTAGGCTGCCGCCGGAGCGGTTGGTTGTCAGCGTGTTTGAGGATGACGACGAAGCTTTTGCGATCTGGCGGGACAAGATTGGCGTGAATCCCCTGCGAATTAAGCGGTTGGGTGCTGATGATAATTTTTGGGTGTCGGGGCCGACAGGGCCTTGTGGGCCATGCTCTGAGCTTTATTATGATTTCCATCCCGAATTGGGAAATGACAATATCGATTTAGAGGATGACAGCAGATTTATTGAGTTTTATAATCTGGTGTTCATGCAATACAACCGCGATGTTGATGGCAATCTCACACCGCTGGCAAACAAGAACATCGATACGGGGATGGGTTTGGAGCGGATGGCGCAAATTCTTCAGGATGTGCCGAATAATTATGAGACGGATTTGATTTTCCCGATCGTTCAAACTGCGGCGGATATTGCCGGAATTGATTATTTTAGTAGCGATGAAAAAACCAAAACTTCGTTGAAAGTAATCGGCGATCATATTCGCGCGATCGTGCATATGAATGCGGACGGAATTCGCGCATCAAATGTCGGACGCGGTTATATTTTACGCCGCTTATTAAGACGGGTAGTTCGGCATGGACGATCGATCGGAATCGATGACCACTTTACAGCCAAGGTATCCGAAACAGCAATCGCATTATCGGAATCAGCATATCCAAATGTTCGATCGAAAGCTGATAGTATCAAAGCCGAATTACAACGGGAAGAAACCCAATTCCTCAAAACCTTAGAACGCGGCGAGAAACTCCTAGCCGATTTAATTACCGATGTCAAAGCAAAAGGAATTGCTCAGATTAGTGGTGCAGATGCCTTTAAGTTATATGGTACTTATGGTTTTCCATTAGAATTAACTCAAGAGATTGCTGAAGAACAGGATTTGACGGTGGATGTTGAGGGTTACGATCGGGCGAAAGAGGAAGACATAAAGAACACTCCCGATCCCCACGGAGAGATCGATCTGACTGTACAGGGTACACTCGATAGTTTTGCCGAACACCTCCAGGCGACGGAATTTGTCGGCTACAAGTCGATGAATAGTCAAGCGGAAGTCGTCGCATTATTAATTGGTGGTGCCGCCGATACCGAAGCGGATGCTGGTACGAATGTCCAAATTATTCTCAATAAAAGTCCCTTCTACGCCGAATCTGGAGGACAAATTGGCGATCGCGGTTACTTGTCAGGCGATAATTTATTAGTCCGGATCGATGATGTCAAGAAAGAGTCAGCATTCTTCGTTCACTTCGGATCGATCGAACGTGGAAACCTGCGAGTCGGCGATACAGTTACCGCCCAAATCGACACCGCTTGTCGTCGTCGCGCTCAAGCCAATCATACCGCAACCCACTTATTACAAGCAGCTTTAAAACTCCTGGTAGATCCTGAAATTTCTCAAGCAGGTTCGTTAGTTTCATTCGACAGGTTGCGGTTCGATTTTAACTCTCCTCGTGCCCTCACACCTGCGGAAGTTCAACAGGTGGAAGAGTTGGTAAATACCTGGATTACCGAAGCACATTCAGCCGAAATTGAAGTCATGCCGATCGCGCAAGCTAAGGCTAAAGGAGCGGTAGCCATGTTTGGTGAAAAATATGGTGATGAAGTTCGCGTCATCGATTTCCCTGGTGTATCGATGGAATTGTGCGGTGGTATCCATGTGAATAATACCGCCGAAATTGGGGCATTTAAGATCGTCTCTGAAGCGGGTGTTGCTGCTGGAGTACGGCGGATCGAAGCGGTAGCGGGTAATGCAATTTTGGACTATCTCAATGTCCGCGATAAAGTAGTCAAAGAATTGAGCGATCGGTTTAAAGCTAAACCCGAAGAAATCCTCGATCGGATCTCGACAATGCAAACCGAACTTAAAGCCAACCAGAAACAATTGGAGATGGTGAAGGGCGAACTGGCGATCGCGAAATCCGAACAATTACTAACTCAATCCCAAACTATTGGCGAGTTTAAAATCATTATCGCCGAACTGGGTGATGTTGATGCTAGTGCGCTCCAAACTGCGGCAGAACGGTTATTAAATAAACTGGGAGAAGGCGCGATCGTCCTGGCTTCAATTCCCGAACCAGATAAGGTTAGTTTGGTGGCGGCTTTTAGTAAGGGGGTAAATGCCAAGGGTTTACAGGCTGGGAAGTTCATCGGCAATATTGCCAAGATCTGCGGCGGTGGTGGCGGTGGACGACCGAATTTGGCTCAGGCTGGGGGACGGGATGCCAGTAAGGTGAAGGAGGCTTTGGGGGTGGCTAAGGCGGAATTGGAGGCGGGTTTGGGTTGATGGTGGGGTGGCGTGCGGTTGAAACCGCCGTTTGTGATGCAAAACCCGCCTACGCGGGTTGGGGATTTTAGTCCGCGAAGGCGGACTTTGCAGCATGAGCGACGATTTCAATCGTGCGGTATTCGATCGTGCTATTAGTATTAAAAATTTATTAGAGATGATGAGGTAAAACAGATTGACTCTAATCAAAGATACTGACCATTTACAAATTAATAACTGTAAAATTTTCCAATGTACCCAAACATGGAATCAATTAGAGCCGACCGAAAATAGTAAGGCTCGATTTTGCCAAGAATGTGAGAAATTTGTTTATCTTTGTCAAAATGTGGAAGAACTGCATTTTCACGCAAATAGACTCAATTGCGTTACTTTCTCAGAAAAGTTAGATGATTATTGGTGGGATGAATTATCATGGGGCACTCCAAAAGGTGAGGGAGGTGAAAGAGAATGGATGTGGATGGGTCATTTTTTACCTCCAGATTATACTGGGCCGACAATGACTTTATATCTCAATCCAACCTACAATCTAGATTGTACTCAAATTGACTTTTTGTCGCGTGCATTCGATCTAGATATTGCAAATTACAGATTAAGAGAGATACTTTGCGACGGACAGACACATGTTCTTAAGCAAAATGTTCATCCAGGCATAGCGGAATCTTTGGGTGAAAAACTCAAAAATCATCAAATAGAATATCAATTATCGATCGATCCTGAGTAAAGATCGATATTAGTTAGCGATCGAAATCCCCACTCACAATCCAAAACCCGCCCACGCACGTTAAGCAATCCCAGTCCGCGAAGGCGGACTTCGCATCACAAGCGACGATTTTAATCGTGCGGTATTCAATCGTGCCCCCTCATCGCACCATCTAAATCGGCTCCCAATCAGAAATCAAAGACTTTTGACGATGATGTTCCTCCTGCCCATCGATATACTCACACAAATCATCCACCCCATTCTTACTCACCGTCAAAGCACCATAACTACCCTGCCATTTGAATAAGAAATCTGGTCGAATCTCATGGTTTATGAAATGCGAAGAACTCCCCTTCACCTGTTTGACAAAATCCGCAAGTGAAATAGTTGGATTTAAAGTTGCCAGCAAATGAACGTGGTCGCTAACCCCGCCAATTCTAATTACTTCGCATTTCAAAGATTTGCATTCTTCTCGAATTACCTTGTACGCGGCATCTCGAACCTCTGGAATTAACATCGGTTGTCTATCCCAAGTTGACCAGATATGGTGAATATAGATGCGGGTGAAATTTGAGGGCATTTTGACGATCGATCTCAAAATTGATAACCTTAATATGCCCGAATTGAGTGGGGGATCGATCGTCCTAGATTAGGCAGCGGTTGAAACCTCCGCTGGTGATGCAAAACCCGCCTACGCGGGTTTAAGGAATCTCAGTCCGCGTAGGCGGACTTTGCAACATGAGCGACGATTTCAATCGTGCGGTATTCCATCGATCGAAGCCCGATCTAATTTGAAGATCGAGTTAGACCCTCTTCAATCCAAATTAGTCGCGATCGTTACTCCAAATGAAGTCAGCAGGTGATGATTGTTTTGGGTCTAAATCGTGGCTGAGTAATACGGTTTTTTGGGTAAAATTTGCATTACCCATCCGCCGCTTGACGCGATCGGGAATACCATAGCCATAGATAATGTGCGAGCTACCAGCAATTGTGATTATCTGACGATCGGGATTTTGCTTGGCAAAATTAGCTACCCGTTCCGCCATCGTTTCATCCCATAATAATTGAGCTGTATAAAACCTGTCAAAACTTTTACTGGCGATCGAGACGATGCCAGCATGTTGTTGATAACTAGCCAAAATCATCTGTTGATAAGTGAGATTGCTACGATCGATATCGGTAATTGGCGGGATATATTGGCGTTCGGTAGCAGTTAAGCTTTCTAAGCCTTCTTTGCCAGTTTTGCGGGTAATTTCGGTAGGTGTATTGAGGGCGATAACTGGCAGTTTGTTAGCTTTAGCAAATTCGAGAATCTGTAAGTAAGACTCCCATTTAAATCCCCACCGTTTGTCAAATTCCGATCGCTGGCGTAATTGAGCCGCAGTAATTTTTCCAGCTAAATAGAGATCGAGTAATGGCTGCGCGGGACGTTGAAACATTTCCATGCCGATCGCTTGGCGTGGGTTATGCTGGAAGAGAGTCTGAATAATTGCTAGCTGTTTATCGCGATCGGACTCGCTATCGTGAGTTTCGCCTAGATATACCACCCGCGCAGTTTTTAGCTGCTCGATGATGTCAACTTGTTGGGGCGTAAATCTGACATCGCGATATGTCGCGATCGATCCGGCATTGGCAATCGGGAGCGATACGATCGTATTGCTAACGACAACTACAATTAACCCCCAAACAAGTGCGGCAATCCGGCGTATATTCATCTCAACAGTGCATACTAATATCTAGTTAGGATAACGCACAATCTCTGTAACCGCATCGCTCGATAGCAGATTATAACTATGACAGAATCTACGGATATTCGTCCGCCCAGTTCTTCCGATAGCGCGATCGAAAAATTGAGTTATCAAGCCATGTCAGCCAATTGGTTTGAGTATCCGATCGTCGTGTATCCCCATCATACCGACTATGGCGGCATCGTCTGGCACGGAACATACTTGATTTGGATGGAAGAGGCGCGGGTAGCCTGTCTCAAATCGATCGGGATTGATTTTGCCGATTTGGTGGCGATGGGGTGCGATTTGCCCGTAGTAGATGTGTCGGTGCGCTATCACCACGCTCTAAAAATGGGCGATACGGCGATCGTCAATACGCGGACTGTCGATATGGAAGGCGTGCGGATTGTCTGGGAGTACGAAATTCAGTCAGTAGATCGACAGGTTATCTATCTCTCAGGGATGGTGACGCTAGTAGCTGTCGATCGGGAAAAGGGTAAAATTATGCGTCAATTACCCGCGACAGTTAGGGAAGCACTGGTGAAAATGCGCGAATAGCCGTACCCGTTATCTGTTACCGAAAATAATACCGCATTTTTTTCATAAGACTGCGCTACTACCGAGATATTGCCATCCTGGGGAGTGTGCCCGATCGCATTACCGACCAAATTGACGATAACACGTCGCAACTTATCCGCATCGGCCAGACATCTCAAATCCACATCTGTATGCCAAGTCAAGGATATCTGCGATCGATCGGCAAGTGGTCGCATTTGCTCGCAAGCATCGGCGATAATCCGATCGGGATCGGTGTCGATCTTATTTAAGGCGGGCGGGTATCGATCGCACAAAAAGCGCCCAGAGTATAACCTCGGCAATCGCGATCGACCAAGGATACCAGCGATATGGGGGTCTTCAGGATCGAGCTAGCAAGCCTGGTGAAGCGATCGAATATCGCCTCTACCGGGCTATCTAACAGCGCGGTAGCATCTAATTCGGCTAATCGATCGAGTTGAATTTGGCTGGCAGTTCTCTGTTCGTCGGTAGCCATCAATGCTTACTCCAGATATTTGCTGGTATCTTCAGAACAGGTTCATGCTCGGACGATCTGTGAATGTCATCACTATATTAACTAGATTATATCTACGACTCGTACCCGCTCGATCGCCAAGATGACGATCTCAACTAACCCCCACCATCGCTGTTAACAAGATCGATCTTGAGTAATGCCACTTTTGGTAATACGATCTACCAAGCAGCTCCTAAACTACTCACTGTATATATGACTACATTCACCCCGATCGAACATCTCAATTTACCTAATTCGCCCCTGTTTGGTACCGATGGTATTCGTGGTAGAGTCGGTGATGTCCTCACCGCTAACTTGGCGCTCCAGGTGGGTTACTGGGCGGGAATGGTCTTACGTCAGGCGGCGATCGATACGGATCGGGATGTTGGGCCGATCGTCATCGGGCAAGATTCGCGCAATTCTAGTGATATGTTGGCGAGTGCGCTGGCTGCGGGGCTGACTTCGGCGGGGATTGAGGTCTGGAATTTTGGATTGTGCCCCACGCCGGGAGTCGCCCATCTGACGGCGACCAGCGATGCGATCGGCGGCGTGATGATTTCCGCCAGCCACAATCCGCCAGAAGACAACGGAATTAAGTTTTTTGGTACTCACGGCACAAAACTCACTAAGGACTTGCAAGCCGCGATCGAGGCGGGAATCAGAGGACGATCGGGAGCCAATATCGAACCAGAAAACTGGGGTCAGCTCTACTTCACACCGGAATTAATCGCGCAGTATCTAGCGGCGATGCAAGATTCGCTGTTACCAGATGCTAGCTTAGCGGGGATGAAGATCGTCCTCGATCTGGCTGCTGGCGCCGCAGTCAAGGTAGCTCCCGAAATTTTTGCTAAGTTGGGCGCCGAATTAATTTGTCTTAATGATGAGGCTGATGGCGATCGGATTAATGTCAATTGTGGTTCGACTCATTTGGGAGCTTTGCAAGCTGCGGTGATCTTACATCAGGCAGATATCGGCTTTGCTTTCGATGGTGATGCCGATCGCGTTTTAGCTGTAGACAATCTCGGACGTAAGGTGGATGGTGATTATATTCTCTATTTCTGGGGGCAATATCTCCGGAAACAAGGGCTGCTCCCGAATGATGAAATTATCACCACAGTGATGGCAAATCTGGGCTTCGAGCGGGCTTGGCAAGCATTGGGTGGCAAGATAGTCCGCACGGCAGTGGGCGACCAGTACGTCCAAGCGGAGATGGCGAGCTGCGGTGCGATGCTCGGTGGCGAACAGTCGGGGCATATTCTCTCACCCCAACATAGCGTCAGTGGCGATGGTACGCTCACAGCCCTTCATCTAGCAACGATCGTCCAGCAGTCGGGCAAATCCCTCGCCGAGCTAGTCGATAATAGCTTTCAAACCTATCCGCAAATCCTCCACAATGTCCGCGTAGACGATCGCGAAGCCCGTCTCAATTGGGCAAAATGCCAGCCGTTACAGGACGGTATTGCCGAAGCCGAAGCCGAGATGGGCAACACCGGACGGGTACTCGTGCGCGCCTCGGGTACCGAACCCTTAATTCGAGTGATGGTAGAGGCTGAAACGATGCAAAAGACTGAGTACTGGACGAAATATCTAGTCGCGATCGTGGAAAAACATTTTTAGGTCGGCAATTTATAATAATGTAGTGTACGAGTAAAAATAGTAAGTATATCGTTAGTGCTATAACTAAGATCTCATCACTATTGACCCATAACCAATTTGACTGACGCTTATTTATTGGTATCTCATGGTAGTCGCGATCCGCGTCCACAGATCGCGACTAGCTTATTGGCAGAGCAACTAAGTTTATGGCTGCAAAATGTTGGCGGACTGAGATCGCCACTAGTGGCTGCTGCTCAGTTAGAACTGGCAGCAGTTCCCCTACATCGACAGATCGGTAATTTTGCCAGTCAGTGTCAACAGCAGGAGATCGATCGAGTGGTGATTCTGCCACTATTTTTGATCCCAGGCGTGCATGTAATGGAAGATATTCCCGCAGAGGTAGCACTTGCCGAGCTGGAGATTGGTGACAAAGTTAATTTAGTCGTTGCCGATTATCTGGGTGCCAATGCCGACTTTATAAATTTGTTCGCTCGGAACCGTTCTGGTTTACCCGATCGGAGTATTATTTTAGCTCATGGTAGTCGCAGATCTGGTAGCAACCAGATCGTCGAACGACTGGCACATGACTTGGATCTCACCCCTGCTTATTGGTCGGTAGCTCCGAGTTTAGCCGATCGAGTTACCATGACGATCGCCACAGGTGCGACTGAGATTGGGATCTTGCCTTATTTTCTCTTCTCCGGTGGCATTACTGATGCGATCTCGGCAGCGATCGCGCAACTAAGAATGCAGTTTCCCGAGATAAAATTAATTTTCGGCGAACCGATCGGTAACAGTCCAGCATTAGCCGCCACGATCGGGAAAATCTTTGCTGCACAAACATCCGCAAAAGTCAATAGTGCCTGATAAATATCTGTCGAGCGGTATTTCGCACCGAGCGCAGCCGTTAGCGGTAGCCTGATGTAAAGTATATTGTCGATTTACCCTCGATCCCCTATCCCCTACTTCCAGAAAAGTGACAGACACAGTTGGCAAAGTCTATTTAGTCGGTGCGGGGCCTGGAGATCCTGGGCTGCTGACAATTAAGGGTAAAGTATTATTAGAATCGGCTGATGTAGTTATTTATGATGCCCTTGTCAGCGCCGAAATTGTGGCGATTATCGCCCAGAGTGCGGAAAAGATCGATGCTGGCAAACGGATGGGTAGACACTCGCTACTCCAGCAAGAAACTACGGAATTATTAATTGAAAAAGCCCGCAGCCACGCTGTTGTGGTGCGACTCAAAGGTGGCGATCCGTTTATCTTCGGACGCGGTGGCGAAGAAATGGAAGATCTGATCGCCGCAGGTATCCCAGTCGAAGTAGTGCCCGGTGTGACTTCGGGAATTGCGGCTCCAGCCTATGCTGGTATTCCCCTGACGCATCGCAATTATAGTTCTTCGGTGATTTTTGTAACCGGGCACGAAATGGCGGGTAAATACCGTCCTGGCGTCAATTGGCAAGCGATCGCTCAAAGCGCCGAAACTATTGTAGTATACATGGGCATCCACAATCTCGATCGCATCAGTCAGGAATTAATTACGGCTGGATTGGCAGGTAGCACCCCAATTGCATTGGTACGGTGGGGCACTACTCCTCAACAACAAGAATTAGTCGCTACTTTAGAAACGATCGTCGAGCAAGTAGAACTAGCGCGGTTTAGTGCGCCCTCGATCGCGATAATTGGCAATGTTGTCAAGTTACATGAGATCTTAGGTAGCCATTATTCCCATCACGATCGAGCAGTAATCTAGTGGCCTTGTCGAGAGGCTAATTTTTCAAAATGTGCTTGAGTCTGATAGAGAAATAATTCTCGACCATCGACAGCATTAGTGAGAGTCGGAACTAGGTTGCGAGCTTGAAGCGCCATGTGCATTTGTAGATGAGCTACATAGTCACTCATTTCTTCACCTGCTGCTAGTTGCAAGTCTAGGGCAGTCTGGGCGAAATTTTTCTCCATCACTGAATTTCTTTTGTTTAAAGATTAGGATTGATGCGTCAGCTTTCTTACCAATAAAGCTAACATACTCGATCGGCTCTATCTATACTTTTGCAATGAAGATTAACAAATAAAGGAGCTTTGAATATGGCTAGTGCCAGCGCATTTTTAGAGCAAACATAGTCTTGCCTTACCCTTTACCCCTTACCCTTTACCCCTTACCCACCTCCCATCCATCGTTATCCCCTGTTAGAGTAGAATTCGGAAGCAAACCAGTCTACAAGAAATACCTTCAACGCGATCCATGAAACGACTCAAGCGTTATCTCATTATGACAGCCACGATCGCGATCGCGATCGTCGGGATTAGATTTACTCAAGAGATCGGCGATTGGAGCAAGCTGCTAACATATGAGCCACCGCCAGAGATTGCGAAACTTGCCACTAGTGCCACGATGACAGATGCCGCTCGGCGACTATTTTATCTCAACCAGCCGACGATCGAAACGACAAAATCATCCCTCAATCTGTGCAAAGGTTCCGAGCATACGATCGTGTTAGGCTGCTATGTCACTAGTAAAGGAATTTTCCTCCAAGCTGTGACAGATCCGCGTTTGCAAGGGGTGATGGAAGTGACTGCTGCTCATGAGATGTTACATGCTGCATACCAACGCATGTCTATGTTCGAGCAAACAAAAATCAGTAAGCAGCTACGAGTAGTATTGAAGACACTTACCAATGCCCGAATTATCAAGTTAGTCGCCACCTACGAAAGTCAAGATCCGCGCTCTGTCGATAGCGAACTGCACTCGATCCTTGGGACTGAAGTGCGAAATCTCAGTCCAGAATTAGAAACCCACTACCGCCACTATTTTACAGATCGTTCGTCGATCGTCGCACTCTCCGAACGCTACGAAGGGATATTCACCACCCTCAAAAATAAAGCGAAAACACTCAGTCAACAGTTGCTAACCCAAAATCAAGCTTTAGAACAATTAGCCGATCGGGTCAAACAAGAAGGTAATATGGTGGAATCCGATCGATCGAGTCTACAATCCGAGATCGCAGCTAATCCCAGCAGTGATTATAGTGCCCGCATCTCAGCTTTTAACGATCGCGTGCGAAACTATAATCAAATAGTCATCCAACTCAAAGAGCAAACTGCCAGTTATAATCAACTGGTGACTGAACGTAATTCAATCAATCAAGAAGAAAAATCACTGTTTGAGTCATTAGAAAATAAATCTGCACGGCAAGTCGCTAAATAATGTCAAAATACTGTGGAGTAAAGATTAAAAATTCGGTTTTCAGCACCGAGTAAACATGCTCATCCTATCGACAATAGTCTGTTCTCCCATCTATTAGCGGTCGCCACAGATTGGGTCACACTCCCAGTCTCCCTCTCCCAGTCCCCTAACCCCTAATTAACATTGGATCGTCTGACTACTATCGCTCAAAAATTTGCTGGAGCAAGAGCAGTTACCGAGCTGCGGGCGTTCGGCAGTGGCAATATTAATGATACATTTCTCGTCACGATCGCCGATGACTTAGAACCGCACTTTGTCTTGCAACGCATCAATACTCATGTCTTCCAACAACCCGCGCTGGTGATGCAGAATATGCGGATTTTCACGCAGCATGTATGTGCCAAAATGCAGCGCGAACCGGAACAGGTAGCTAGACGATGGGCAGTACCGCGAGTACTACTAACAGTAGACGATCTCGACCATTGGGTCGAGCCTGATGGTTCCTATTGGCGGGCGATTAGCTTTATCGATGGTTCGGAAACGCTCGATATCATCCAAGATATCGCGCATGGGCGGGCTGTAGGCTATGCACTGGGCAGATTTCATTATCTCATTAGCGATCTCGATCCGACAAAGTTAGCCGATACGCTAGTCGGATTTCATATTACGCCTCAATATCTAGCAGATTATCTGCAAGTTTTGGCAGCAGCCACCCCGAGCGATAATCGCGAAGTAAATTATTGTCTGGATTTCGTGCGATCGCGGCAAGAGTGGGCACAAGTTTTAGAAAAGGCTAAAGATGATGGTAAGTTGCCTTTACGACCGATTCACGGCGATCCTAAAGTGAACAACGTGCTAATTTGCACCATGACTCAACAGGCGATCGGGATGATCGATCTCGATACGGTCAAACCGGGACTGGTACACTATGATATCGGCGATTGCTTGCGATCGGGTTGCAATCCGCTCGGTGAAGAAACTCCAGACTGGGAGCAAGTTCGATTTGACACGCCAATGTGTCGGGCGATTTTAGATGGCTATTTATCTCAGGCGCGGGGTTTTTTGAGTGGTGATGATTATGACTATCTTTTTGATGCGATTCGCTTGATTGCTTTTGAATTAGGATTGAGATTTTTTACAGATTATTTAGCAGGAAATGTTTATTTCAAAGTCAAATATCCCACTCACAATCTCGATCGCGCTCTAGTCCAATTTGGACTGACTGCGAGTATTGAAGCTCAAGAAGCGGAGATTCGATCGATTATTGAAGACTTGCGGAGATAAACGGGATGACCGATTTTAAACTACGTCCTTTCAGTACAGATATTACCTTACCTGCGATCGAACTGACCGGACAAATCGATTTTCAGGATAGATTGTTATCGATCGTGTATCATTTGCAAGGCAATCTAGAAACACTAATCATTCCCTCAGCTCATCCCACACCCAGCCGCAAGTTTGCACTCTGGGAATCTACTTGCTTTGAGTTCTTTATTGGCGTTCCCGGTAATGCTAACTATTGGGAATTTAATCTCTCTCCCGCTGGCGATTGGAATGTCTTTACACTGGATGATTATCGCCAAGGTTTGCAAAACGAATTAGCATTTACAGCATTGCCATTATCGATCGATCGATCGGCAACTTCGCTGGTATTAAAATCGATCGTCGATCTGAGCAAAATTTTTCCAGCAGCACCAGAACTAGAACTATCAGTAACGGCAGTAATTGAGTCAAGTCAGCATGAGCTGAGTTATTGGGCATTAACTCATCCTGGTACAGTTGCCGACTTTCACCGCCGAGATAGTTTCGTCCTCAAAATCTAAGTAGTTCTGGCTTTATTACCCGTTACCCATTACCCATTACCTCTCAATACGGTTCGGTTAAACAAATATTTGTGCCAGTTTTAGTCCGCGTAGGCGGACTTTGCAACACTAGCAACGATTTCAATCGTTGTGTAAAATCAAAGCAAGTTGCCAGACCTAATAATTTTGACAATCAACCATAGCCCTAGAATGCTCGCTGCGCTAAAAAGCACATTACTTAGCAGTTGCAATTGAGGAGTTTGAGCATTAGCTGAAACGATCGCGGCTCCGATGATTAGGGAACCGACTACGGTACTAAAGGATCGACGATTGGCGGCGTCATCGACACTATTTTGGATACCATCGAGGTTTTGAATGGTGATATTTAGTTTCAGTGTTTCGGAGCTAAAGCGATCGAGTAAAAAGCCTAATTGGCGCGGTGATTGGAGGGAAAGATTTTTTAATTCTAAGCCCGTTCTGAGGAGTGATTGCATCGGATCGCCACCGAAGAGTTGCCGCTGGAACATGTCATTCATTAGCGGGCGGACTTCTTCAAATAGATTGACTTCGGGGTTAAATTGTCGCCCGACGCCTTCGAGATTGGCGAGGGATTTGGCAAATAAACCGATATTGCTCGGCCAGCGCAGATTGTTGCGCCGTGCGGCTTGGAGGATTTCCGCGAAGGCTTCGCTGGCATTCATATTCTGCAAGCTGATGTTGTTGTACTTGTGCAGCAAACGATCGTAATCCCATTCCAGGCGGGAGAGGTTGAGTTCGCCCATCGGTTCGGCGAGTTGCAGGGTGATTTGGGCGCAGCGTTGGGAATCGCCATTGACGATCGCCAGAATCATTTCGACTAGCGCTGACTGGGTACGGGCATCGAGCCGCCCCATCATCCCACAATCGAGGACGGAAATTCGCCCATCGTCGAGATAGAAGAGGTTGCCGGGATGCGGATCGGCGTGGAATAAGCCATCCATTAGGTATTGTTGAAAGAAGGCGCGGAAGCAGAGGACGGTGAGGGCTTGTCGCTCCTGTCCGATATCGCCGTCATGATTTTTACCCGTCAGTCGTGCTGCGAGAATTGGTACGCCATCTAACCATTGAAGTACGAGGACTTTTTGAGTCGATAATTGCCGATCGATCTCCGGCACCATAATCTTGGTAGTATCGAACCACTTGCCCGCGAGGAGATTTTTGCGAAGTGCTTCGGTATAGCGGGCTTCTTGAGTGAAGTCTAGTTCGGATTGGAGCGCGGTACTAAATTCGTTAGCGAGAGCAACTAAGTCGTAACGTTTGCCAAAGTCAGTGCCAGAGAGCAATTTAGCAATCTGCTTAATCATGGCGATATCTCGCGTCACCAAACGATCGATCCCCGGACGTTGGACTTTGATGGCGACGATCCGACCATCTTTGAGGATAGCACGATGAGTTTGGGCGATCGATCCAGCCGCAACGGGGATAGTATCGATCTGACTAAAAATTTCTGCGGGTAGCTGGGGGAACTGTTGGATCAGGATTGTTTCGATTTCTTGCCACTCGATCGGTGGTACATTCGATTGCAGTTCGCTGAGAGCTTCGATATATTCGAGCGGGAGCAGATCTGGACGCGTACTGAGCAACTGCCCCAGCTTGACGTATACTGGCCCCAGATCGACCAAAATACTTCGCAAGATCTCTGGTGGTGGCACATCGACTCGATCTTCTGCTGACGAGGCTTTACCGATGGTCAGAGTTTGGCGCATAAAGTCCCAGCCATGATGCAGCAGGACTTCGGCGATCTCCCGCTGGCGAGAACTATCGATCTTGGTAATAGCTTGCATGAGCGAATAACTCCTGAAGGTATCGAGCTTTCTACCCGAGGAAATCTCGGCAATATTTTACCTGGCTCTAGACTGCGATTACCTCGCGGTGCGGCTACGCCAGTGCGCTCACAGCTTGCGCCAGTATCCATATATTGTATCTAGATCCACGTGCTGCATGTGGAGTACATTACCGATCGATCTGTCTACCCATAACGCTCGTCTCGGTCGAGCATGACGCTCTCACGTAAATCTCAATTCTCCATCCTAATAACCCAATTATCAATCATCAATTATCAATTATCAATTATCAATTAATTTAGCTATTCCCAAATTCTACTTGTCCCCAGATTTCTGATAAGAGTAGATCCTCACCGCTGCGATCGGGTAATGTCGTCCAGTGGTGGGGCAGAATAATCCGATCGATCCA
>NZ_JANLWO010000211.1:0-1700 GCF_031364565.1 Chamaesiphon sp. OTE_20_metabat_361 | reverse complement strand
AATCCACAATGGTAAGTTTAAATTCGATCCGCAAGCACCATTAAGTTATGGTGAAATGACGGGATTGAGTCAGACAGCTAATGAGGTTGCCTTGTTGGGATTGAGAATGCTCAAGGATTGGAGTGGTTTAACTGCCAAATTACCCGCGCCGGAATTCGGTCTTCAGAGATTATCTACTAGCCCTGGATTGCGACTGGATGCTCAGGAAGCAAATGTCTGGAATCTGGCACTAGGAGAGCTATCGATCGCTAAAATCGCCGAGAAACTCGGACTAGAGATCGCTAGAGTTCAACAGATCGGCTTTCGCTTGAGTGCGATCGGATTGGTACATGAGGTCACGATCGAGCCATCACAACCGCTAATCGGTCTTCAGGAAGCACCGCCTGTCTGTGTAGGCGGGGGGAATGCCAATGTGCCAGTATCGGCTTCGTTCTTGAGTAATTTAATGGGCTTTTTGAAGAAAAAGGGTTGACAAATAATGGAAATTATGAATCTAGTTGTCACAGGAACGGTAGGTGCGGGTAAAACCACCTTCATTCGTTCTGTGAGTGAGATCGAAGTTGTCGATACCGATCGCAAGGCTACCGATGAGGTGTCCGAGATGAAGCAAAATACCACAGTGGCGATGGATTTTGGGACGCTGCAATTTGGGGATGAGATGGCACTGCACATCTACGGTACTCCCGGTCAGATCCGGTTTGATTTTATGTGGGAGATCTTGATCGAACGCGCTCATGCTTACGTCCTCTTGATTGCCGCGCACCGCCCGAGTGAGTTCCATCACGCCCGCCGGATTATGAATTTCATGAATCGCCGCGCCCAGATTCCGATGATTATCGGGATCACTCACAGTGACTGTGAGGGTGCGTGGAGCAGCGAAGATATCGCACTGGCGCTGGGTTATCAGGATATCGCGCAGCAACCCCCGATCGTGCTGGTAAATGCTGCTGACGGCGAATCTGTCGCCATGTCACTGATCGCCTTGGTGGAACATTACATGCACACGACAGCGGCTGCGGCAGCAATTGCTGGTTAAATAACCCGAGTTGCTATAATCTCAGCGGTTAGAAACCGCTGCTCATGATGCGACGACCGCCTACGCTCACTGAATTTATAAGCCCCCGTAGGGGGACTTCGCATCACTAGCCACGATTTGCGGCGCGCGCTCCGGAGGTTTCCTCCGGGTTTAGCGCGACAAGACACAATCGTAGGCATTTTTAGAGGCAGTCACACAGACAAAATCACATTCGATCGAGTCGATCTGACAACAATTGAGATTTTTCCTCTGGCGTCTGTACTGGTGCGGGTAAGTTGAGTTGGTGGGTGATATTGGGATTGAGTAAATTCTCTGTTGGAGTAGCTTTTTGTTGACTCGCTAGCGCAGCGGCAACATTATTGTTATGAGCGGCGGTAGACCATTCTTTTGCCAGACTAATAATGTCAGAAGGGATCATCACTAGCGTAGTGGTATTATTTTCGGCACCAATTTCAGTCAACATTTGCAATCGTCGCAATTCCAAAGCTGCGGGATTTTCCATCATTTGTTGTGCGGCTTCACTGAGCAATTTAGAAGCTTCTTGCTCGGCTTCAGCTTTGATTAGACGCGCGCGTTTTTCGCGAGCGGCTTCGGCTTCTTTCGCCATCGCCCGCTGCATTGAAATCGGGATTTCGACATCCTTGAGTTCGACGCGTTCGATCGC
>NZ_JANLWO010000208.1:0-5411 GCF_031364565.1 Chamaesiphon sp. OTE_20_metabat_361 | reverse complement strand
CGACTCTAAACCCTTATAGGGATTGAAACAGCGACTACAGAAGCTTGATCGAAATAAACAGTAAAGCGAAATCGACTCTAAACCCTTATAGGGATTGAAACAGGGCTAAAATAGCCAGCAATGCCTCCCATTTGCAGCGAAATCGACTCTAAACCCTTATAGGGATTGAAACGAGCGGGCTGTATTTGCGGTTATTGCTCTAGGCGATCGATCCGATTTTCTTGGTCTTGCTGACGAGCGGCTAGCGTAGTGATAAGTTCGGCTAGCTGTTCGCTAATGGATGTTAGCCGTCCGATCGCTGCCGTTGTTTGTCGTTTGTACTCTACTGACTCATTTGCCCATGCTTCGATTGCTCTTGAGTTAGAGTCTACAATCTTGCGAGTCTCATCTAACCCTGCTTCGATTCGGTCTAGTCTGTCTGACATTCGCTTACTCCTGATATCGTGGCTGAATTGCTCTGCCCTTTGATAATAACTACTGTACAGTTATTCGTCAAGTCTTTTTAAAAACTAATTTTAGCAACTCGCGATCGATCTCTGCCAGACGATCTAAAAATGCACCCATCGCGGCTGTTTCGCCATACTCAAAGCCTAGTTCCTTAGCTGTCTCCCTCAGTTTCTCTGCTGTTTCTGGCTTGACTCTATAGGTTTGAGTTATCGTCGGATCTTTTTTGGGTCTGCCCATAATGCTTTTTTACACTGCTACTTAAATGTACTGCACAAAATGGCGATCGGCAACAAAAAAGCGATCGATCCGAGTTTGGATCGATCGCTTTTTCTCGGTACCGTTTAAGGAAAAATATAGATCGTCGCGATCGACCGATCGCGAAATCGACTCTAATCTCCAGTTAACAAGCGACTGCCTAACCCTGAATTTTTGCTGAAAAAGCTTGGCGGAGCGCCGCGAAGACTCGACCATTCATCGTCGTAGGTAGATGGTAGTCATCGATCGATCTCGCTGGCAACAGTTCGGCAATACTGCCAGTGGTAAATGCTTCTGTCGCTCGCCCGAGATCGGCAGGAAACAGATCGCGTTCGATCGTTTTGATGCCGAGCTGGGCAGCCAGTTCGAGAATGACGTGGCGAGTAATTCCCCCCAACATTCCGCGCTGGGGCGTTACCAATACACCATCGATAACGCAGAAAAAATTGCTGCGCGTTGCTTCGGTGATATAGCCGTCGCGATGGGTAAACAGAATATCATCATAATCCGCGCCCGCTACTTGACGCGCCGCATAAAAACCCGTCAGATAATTGGTCGTCTTGAGCATCGGCAACTCTCGATCGTAAGGCACAATTTTCAACCGTTGACCGGATTGATAAATCTCCAGCCCATAGGGAGCCTCTGGATGCTGGGGAACTACCTCATCCTCAAAAATCATCAAATGCGGTCGAAAACTCTGGCAAGCGCTATAACTGGTGCCACTGGGTCGATCGCATTCACCAGCAGTTAGATAAAATTTAATCGCACTGTGGGGATAGGTATTACGGGCGATGATCTGGGTGGCTATTTCAGCCAGTTCTGTTAATGTCGGCAACGGTAGATCGAGCATTTTGGCTCCCCGTTCTAGCCGTTGCAAATGCTCTAGCAGATAAAACGGTCTGCCACCATAAACCCGTGCTAGCTCAAACAAAGTTACACCCCGCGCGAAGCCAAAATCGGTAGGCTCGATCCGGATACTGTCGCGTTCTACATACTGGCTGTCATAATAAGCGATGGACATAGCTCTACGCTCCCAAAATCGAACTCACCTTAGATTAACAGATTAACTAACCTGGAACTCTCATCAGGTCGAAAGGCCGAATTTACCCGATGAGATCGCCGCCGGATCGATCGCCTTTTGGGACAATTTATCAAGATTGGCGAGATAATGATACTTATTACGGCGATCTCGCTGCTGTTGGGTTTGGATGTGCAGATTCAACTCTGGTTGGCTCCGTTATTTCTGAGTTTATCTATTTAAATATGCCAACACCTACAAAATCTCCGCCAATTCCCCACCAAAAAATCGTCATCAAGCTGTTTCACGGCATCACGATCGTCAGTTTATTCTTGATGATTGGTAGCGGACTTCAGATTTATAATGCCACACCTGTATTCGGTGGCAAAGATGGTTGGCAGTTTCCCGATTTTATGACTCTGGGGGGATGGCTGGCGGGTGGTAGGGATTGGCACTTTGCCATGATGTGGGTATTTTCATTTAATTTGCTAATTTATGGCATTTATATCGGCTTGACAAAACGGTGGCAACGGCGATTTGTCTCTAGTAGCGATCTGCAAGTCCTCAAGGTCGGACAAAATCCTAAGCGCAAAACTTATGCTTGGCATCGGCTGATTTATACGAGTATCATTCCGATTTTAATTCTGGCGATCGCGAGTGGATTGGCGATGTATAAACCAGTCCAGTTAGGCTGGTTGGCGAGTTTATTTGGTAATTGGCAAACGCTCCGCACGGTGCATTTTATGACGGTGCCGATTGCCTTAATATTTACAATCGTGCATATGCTAATGGGTTTAAAAGTTGGCGGATTAAGAATCTGGCGATCGATGTTTGTTTGAAAAGTTTAATAAATTTTTCATCTATAGCAGTCCTGTTTAATTTGTAAGAATATTGTAGGGTGTGTTATCGCAAAGCGTAACGCACCGAAGAGTAACTAATTATGAATCCAATCAATCGGCGGCAATTATTACAACTATCTGGTTTTGCAGGCATGGGTCTATTGCTCGATAGTTGTGGCTTAAATCCATACTCCACTGCTGTCGGCAAGGCGATCGATCCGCTCAATCAAAGAGTCGAAGAACTATTGCTCAAACCTCAAGCTTTAGCCCGTGAATATCCAGTTAGCGATATCGATCCCAAGGCATTAATCATTAATAGTTTTACCGATGCACCCGAAATCGATCCGACTACTTTTAAACTAATTATCGATGGTGCGGTGAACCAACCGCTGCAATTAAGTATGAGCGATATTCAAAAGTTGCCATTGCGATCGATGGTAATTCAGCATGTGTGCGTCGAAGGTTGGGCGGCGATCGTCCAATGGGGTGGTGTCGGGTTGAGAGATTTAATCGCTCTCGCACAGCCAAAAAATACAGCTCGCTACGTTTATTTTGAATCTGGAGATGGTTACTACAATAGTTGGGATTTACCTTCAGCAATGCACCCACAAACGCTGTTAGCCTATCAAAAAAATGGTCTGCCGCTACCTGTAGATAATGGTGCGCCACTGCGTCTTGCTGCGCCGATTAAGCTGGGTTACAAGCAAAGTAAATGGGTGACTAGAGTTACCTTACTCGATCGATTACCCACCAAACAGGGTTATTGGGAAGACCAGGGCTATGAGTGGTTTGGGGGACTATAACTAATTTAGGCGGATGCAATGTTCATCCTATTGACAGAAGTGGCTGAGCCGTAAGTCTGTCACAATACTACGCATACGAACTATCCATCACCGATCGCCAAAAAGTTCAACCCGGACAATTATTATTTAGGCTCGACCCCAAAGACTCCGAAAATAAGGTACAGCAAGCCCAATTTACCATCGAGATTCAAATGTATCGATCGAGCTATTTAACATGCAGTTAACCGCATCCAAATTTTTACCACCAGCACTGCGATCGCGAAACTATCGGCTGTTTTTTGCAGGGCAAGGAATCTCGCTGATCGGCTCGTGGATGACTCAATTGGCTACAGTATGGCTGGTTTATCACATTACTAGCTCGCCGTTAATGTTGGGGGTAGTGGGATTTACCAGCCAAATTCCCAATTTTATTTTGACACCTTTTGGTGGGGTATTAGTCGATCGCTTTCCGCGCCATCGGATCTTGCTGACGACGCAAGTGTTATCCATGTTGCAATCATTATCACTAGCAGCTTTGGCATTAACTAATAACATTAATATCGAATCGATTTTAGTTTTAAGCTTTATTCAGGGCGTCATTAGTGCCGCAGATGCCCCAGCGCGGCAAGCCTTTGTGACTGAGCTAGTCGATCGCCCGGAAGATTTGGCAAACGCGATCGCGATTAACTCGACGATGTTTAATGGTGCGCGTTTAATCGGCCCCGCGATCGGGGGATTATTGATTGCGAGAGTTGGGGAAGCTTATTGTTTTTTGATTGATGGCATCAGTTATATTGCGGTGATTGCGGCATTATTAGCGATGCGCTTTCAACCCAAGCAAATGCCCAAAATCGCTGGTAGTCCACTCCAACGAATTAAGGAAGGATTTATCTATGCTTTTGAGTGCCCGCCGATTAGAGCGATTTTATTGTTATCGGCTTTAGTGAGTTTGATGGGGATGCAGTACACGGTACTCGTCCCGGTTTTTGCGGATAAAATTCTCAATGGTAATGCTCAAACATTAGGATTTTTGATGGCAGCTTCGGGAGTGGGTGCTGTCTTTGGTGGTGTTTATTTAGCTACACGCACAACAGTAGTCGGCTTGGGTAAATTGATTATTCTCGGGCCAGCATTACTCGGGATTGGCTTAATTACTTTTTCCTTTTCGCGGTATCTACCCCTGTCCTTATTGGCGATGTTGACGATCGGTTTGGGGATAATTTTACAGGTTGCCTCTGGCAATACAGTACTTCAGACGATTATCGATGATGATAAACGCGGACGCGTGATGAGCTTATACACCATGTCATTTTTAGGCATGGTGCCATTCGGTAATCTCTTGGGTGGATCGATCGCCGATCGCATTGGCGCTCCCAATACACTAACGATTGCGGGGAGTGCTTGTCTGCTGGGTTCGCTGTTTTTTAGTCGTCAATTACCAGCACTAAAGAAGATCGTCCATGCGATTTACGTGCGAAAAGGCATCCTACCCGATTAAATTTGCACTACTTACATCTTGCACCAGATTTCCTCCCAACTCCCAACTCCCAACTCCCAACTCCATCACTAGCAATTTCATACCCCAATCCAGCAACGCCGACAATTAATATCTGGAGTTAAGATGGCAAATTCAAGTGCGATCGGCAACCGCCGCCAAAATCCGAGCCGAGAACCCGATCGAGTCCCGCTGCGAACTTGGATCGGGGTGGGGGCGAGTATGCTCGGTGCGTTTATGGCGGTGTTGGATATTCAGATTACCAACTCGTCGCTACAAGATATTCAAGCCGCTCTAGGGGCGACGCTGGAGGAAGGCTCGTGGATTTCGACTGCTTATCTAGTCGCGGAGATCGTCGTGATTCCGCTGACGGGGTGGCTGTCGCAGGTATTTTCGGTGCGGCGTTATATCCTTGTCAATGCGGCACTATTTATTTTCTTTTCCGTTTGCTGCGCCTCAGCATGGAATTTGCCGTCGATGATTGCTTTCCGGGCGTTCCAAGGGGCGACTGGGGGGATTTTGATTCCGATGGCATTGACGAATATGTTAATCAGCCTACCGCCATCTAAGCAACC
>NZ_JANLWO010000200.1:0-6965 GCF_031364565.1 Chamaesiphon sp. OTE_20_metabat_361 | reverse complement strand
AAGAAAGGCTGGGAGACACCAACTGGCGAATGGCAAGTCATGGAAAAAATCAAAAATCCCGCTTGGACGAGTTTTAAAACTGGCGAAGTATTTCCCCCTGGGGTGGAAAATCCGCTCGGCTCCCGCTGGATTGGCTTTTGGACGGATGGACAAGATGTAATTGGTTTTCATGGTACTCCCAATGTCAAATCGATCGGGACGGCGGCATCACACGGCTGTGTGCGGATGCTAAATCGCGATGTCAAGGCCATGTTTCGCCTAGTTAAAGTGGGCACTACCGTAAAAGTAGTCAACGAATAAATCATAAAAAAGAGTGAAAAAGTACTTTTCACTCTGGAAGTTTATTCTACTTAAATGGAATTAGGCTACCCAACTCATACTTCTATCTAGATGGGATATAACGTCATTATGTTCCACAATTTAGGGTGTCGATCGCATCGATCTTTGTCACATTTCTTTACAAAATTAATTGAGAATTGTCGCCGCTTCTCCCAGCAGATTCTAGATACTAATTCAACGATCGGTGGCGGTCGTAAATAGCCCGAGTTCGCTAATCACGGCCATCGAGGAAGTATGTAAATCGATTAGAAGCTGCTTCCCGCGCACGTTGTAAATCCGATCGCCAGCGGGAAATTACTTATAAAAAGCGCAATTATTTGACTCGATCGGGCGAGGATAGATTCTTAAATTTTTTGAGAGATTAACGCAATTGGCTGGATTAAGTATGTTCGGTGACAGTAAGCGCTCGCGACATACATTCAAGATGACGGTGACGATCTTACGAACGCAAAATAAGTACAGATGGATACCACACGCATTTTTAATAGTGCTAAATTTTTCCAACCAACTGACGGCGAACCGATTCGTTCGGTGATTTCCACGTCCCCAGCAGCAGTAATTGTCGCTTGGTATATCCAGCCACATCAAGAAATACCCGCACACATCCACCCGCAGGGACAAGATACTTGGACGATTTTATCTGGCGCAGGAGAATATTATCTCGATGGAGCCGGAACGACAAAATCGATCCGCATGGGCGATGTGGCGATCGCGCCTGTAGGGTGCATACATGGGGTGGTCAATCTTAGCGATGACGATCCCTTAATTTTTATATCTGTAGTATCACCTGGAGATGCCGGATATCAACTGGTAAAATTTGGCGCAGTTCTGATTGAGCTGTAAAGCGTTTGCAAGATCTAGCAGTTGCCAGTCGCTCGCTAACTTGAAATTGGCGTAACATACATCATCGATCGGGATGACCCGCCCCTTGTAACAAAAATTATCTTTTTTTTAATAATTGACCGCCGATCCTCTACGATCTTCTCCAGACCACTATTAGATTTAATATCTACACACTTCTTCATAAACAAGCTACGAGCAGGCGAAACGTTTTAATCTGAAAGCTGAACTGGTTTTACTAGTTACATTTTTTAGCTTTGGGAGCGCCGAGATTTAAGCACCTCGATCGCCCTACTTATTCAAACGGTGCGATCGTCGCTAGACGATGCGCTAGCTTCGAGTTGGTAAATGCTCGTACCATTGGCAGTAAACGATCCGATCGGGAGTAACATTCGAGTGAGACTCTCGCGTTGTTTCCACCGATCCCCGGATTTTACCGCCTCATCCAAGCAGGTACCAGACCTGGCACGTAGCTCGATTAGGCTTAATACAGTAAAAAAATATTCGGTTGGGAGATTTAAGATCTAATGAGTGTTAAGGCAAGTGGTGGCGGCTCTCTATCCCGTCCAAATTTATATCAAACACTGCCCGTTGCGACCATTTCGCAAGCTGAACAGCAAGATCGGTTTCCCGCAATGGGCGAACTGAGCGAACTGAAAAGCTACTTTGAGTCTGGAGCCAAACGGATCGAAATCGCCAAGACAATTAGCGATAAGTCCGAATTGATTGTCTCGCGAGCGGCGAATCGGATTTTCGTTGGCGGTTCGCCGATGGCATTTTTAGAAAAGCCGATGGTCGTCGAGGAGACCAAAAAAGTAGCGACAACTTTTGCCAGCGGTACAAAACAAACTGAATCCACACTCGGGACTGTAACTTTTGTTGAGGAAAAAGGGAGCTTTTTCTCTAGCATTACTTCCTTATTCACGGCAACTGGTTCTGGTGCAATTCCGCCAGGTTTTCAGCCAATTAATATCTCCTTGTACGGCCCTGCAAACATGCAGAAATCCTTACGGGATATGAGCTGGTTTCTCCGGTACCTGACTTATGCGATCGTCGCTGGCGATCCGAATATCATTACGGTCAATACGCGCGGACTCAGAGAAATAATTCAAAATGCTTGCTCGGTTCCGGCTACCATCGTCGCGCTCCAAGAAATGCGCGCTGGTTCGCTGGGCTACTTTAGCAAGGATAAAGAAGCTCAAGAAATCATCAACCAGTACTTTGAAGTAATGATTGGTGAGTTTAAAGCTTCCGCACCTGCTAATAAACTCCGCCAGCGCAACTCCGACGACCAACAAGGCTTGGAACTCCCCCAAATCTATAATGCTGCTGCCGAACGTCGCGTCAAGTATGCGATGAAAACAGGCTTGTCGGCAGTTGAAAAAAATGATGTCATCAAAGCCGCCTATCGCCAAATCTTCGAGCGCGACATCACCCGCGCCTACAGCTTATCGGTGTCCGATCTAGAATCGAAGGTCAAAAACGGCGAAATTTCGATGAAGGAATTCGTCCGCCGCTTGGCAAAATCGCCACTGTATCAGAAAAACTTCTTCCAACCCTACATTAACAGTCGGGCATTAGAACTAGCCTTCAAGCACATTTTGGGTCGGGGGCCATCCTCGCGCGAAGAAGTGCAGAAGTATTTTAGTATCGTCTCGGCTAAAGGCTTAAATGGGCTGGTAGATGCCCTGGTAGACTCAGCAGAGTACTCTGACTACTTCGGTGAAGAAACAGTGCCGTACATTCGCGGTTTGGGTCAAGAAGCTCAAGAATGCCGCAATTGGGGGCCTCAGCAGGACTTATTCAATTACAGCGCCCCTTTCCGCAAAATTCCGCAGTTCATTACCACCTTTGCTGCTTACGAGCAGCCGTTAGCCGACCAGCACGTCTATGGCTCGGGTAACGATCCGCTCGAAATTCAGTTTGGGGCGATTTTCCCCAAAGAAACTCGCAATCCCAGCAACTCGCCAGCACCATTCGGCAAGGATACGCGCCGAATTTTGATCGCGCAAGGGCCTGGTATTAATAACCAAGTTAGCAATCCTGGTGCGCGGGGTGTCACTCCTGGCACGTTGGGCGCGAAGATCTTCAAGCTGGATCAACTACCTGGCTTTACAGGTATTGGTAAAAAATCCAAATCCAGTCAAGGTGTCAGTACTTCCTTTACTGAAGGCTCCACGCAAGCAGTAATTAAAGCCATTTATCTGCAAGTAATGGGTCGCGAAGTATACGAAGGACAACGCCTCAAAGTTCAGGAAATCAAACTCGAAAACGGCGATATTTCCGTCCGAGAATTTGTCCGCGACTTGGCAAAATCCGATTTATTCCGCAATACTTACTGGACGAAACTCTATGTAACTAAAGCGATCGAATTCATGCACCGCCGCTTATTGGGTCGTCCGACCTACGGGCGTCAGGAAATGAATAAATACTTCGATCTCGCTGCCAAGAAGGGCTTCTACGCGATCGTCGATGCGATGATCGACTCGACAGAGTACGTCGAAAGCTTCAACGAGGACATGGTGCCCTACAATCGCTACCTCACCCCTGCGGGTGTCAGCGGTCGGAATCTCCGGGTCGGCAGTATCGGCGACACGGGTGTCGGCATCGTCACTCAAGCGCAATCGGAAGCAACACCCCGATTCGTCGAACTTGGTGCGATTACCGGAACTCGATCGCAACCCGATATCGAATTCCGGATCGATCAAGGCGTCAGCAAAAAACGCGAACAAACCAAAATCTTCAAGCTTACCCAGGCTGTCGATAAAACACAGCTCAAAACGGTCATTCGCGCCGCTTATCGCCAAGTCTTCGAGCGGGACATCGAGCCATACATCGTGGCAAATGAATTCCGGGCGCTCGAAAGTAAGCTCGGTAACTCCGAAATCAACCTCAAAGAGTTCATCGAAGGACTCGGTTGTTCTGGCTTATACCTCAAAGAGTTCTACACTCCTTATCCCAATACCAAAGTAATCGAACTAGGTACCAAGCACTTCCTCGGACGTGCGCCCCTAGATCAAGCGGAAATCCGTAAATACAACCAAATCCTAGCAACCCAAGGGATTAAAGCCTTCATCGGCGCAATGGTTAACGGTGCCGAATATTGCCAAGTATTTGGTGAAGATGTAGTGCCCTACAACCGCTTCTTGACCTTACCAGCCGCCAACTATCCGAATACTCAAACTCTCTACAACAAGCTCACCAAACAAGATAAGCAAGTTGTAGTGCCGAGTTTTGATACCATCAAACCTCGGATGGACATGGCAAAACTGCCGATGACTGGTAAAGCGATCGCCGATAACGCCGCTGCGACCCGTTCCAAAGAGTCAGAACTAGTAGCATTAGGTCGTTCCTCTAGCTTGGCGACTAGCGTCCAGCCTGTGGCAACCGCGATCGAGCGCGAATCCGCCCGCATTTTCCGGATGAATGCTAGCACCAGCCCAGCAGAAGCGACACTAGCCATCGAAGCGCTATATCTGCAAGTAATGGATCTGGGTGCAGGTCAAATTCCCGAACGGTACCGCCGTCAGGACTTAGAAACCCAAGTGCGTACTGGCGAGATCGCGATCCGCGATTTCGTGCTGGCATTAGCTAGCTCGGATGCCTACATCGAGCGATTCTACACGCCATACCCCAATGCCAAAGCGATCGAATTCTTGTGTCGTCACTTATTGGGTCGCGCACCACTCAACCAAGCAGAGATTAACGACTACAATCGGATCGTCGCCGAGCAAGGCTTTATGGCAGCCGTCAGCACGATCGTTCAAAGTGTAGAATATGCCCGTTACTTCGGCGTTGATGTAGTACCCTACCATCGCGCTCCTTCGCTGGCTGCTGCTAACTAAATTGTAAATTTTTAGGCTCAGGCAAGTTGGGGAAAATAACCTAGCTAGATGGATGAGTACAATGGGAACATAGGTGAGATTAAGTTCTCACCTATTTTTTTCGGGTCGGGATTTAGGGGTAATGGGTAATGGGTAATTTTGACTATCGGGCAACTCCGATCCAAACTGACGTAAGAGTCGATCGATCCGGATGTTAAATTGTAAAGAAATGCAAATATAATTAAACTGAATAGAGTATTCATTTCTAAATTCAACTGTACAGAGGTATTACTAATAGATGCGTGTAGCCATTGCAGGAGCAGGTTTAGCTGGACTAGCTTGTGCTAAATATTTATCAGATGCCGGACATACCCCCATCCTATTTGAGAGTCGAGATGTGTTGGGTGGTCTGGTCGCAGCGTGGAAAGATGAGGATGGCGACTGGTATGAAACTGGACTCCATGCCTTTTTTGGGGCTTATCCCAACATGCTCCAATTGATGAAAGAATTGGGGATCGAAGACCACTTGCAATGGAAAGAGCACGCGCTGATTTTCAACCAGCCAGAGAAGCCCGGTACCTACTCATATTTCAGCGTGCCAGACATCCCCGCACCGTTTAATGTCATTGCTTCGATCCTTCGCAATAACGACATGCTCACTTGGGAGCAAAAGATTAAATTTGCCCTCGGGTTATGGCCAGCCGTCTTGCGGGGACGCCAATATGTCGAAGATATGGATAAATATAGTTTGCTGGAGTGGCTGCGTCGTCAGGGTATCGACGACCGCGTGAATTCCGATATCTTTGTGGCAGCATCTAAAGCGCTAACTTTTATCAATCCCGAAGATGTCTCCGCCACAATTCCCCTCACCGCGATCAACAAGTTTCTCAAAGAACGCTACGGCTCCAAAATCGCCTTTCTAGACGGGTCGCCGACCGAACGCTTGTGTCAGCCTATCGTCGAGCATTTTCAAGCCCGTGGCGGCGAAATTCGGATGGAACGACCGCTCAAACAGATCGTCCTCAACCCGGATGGGACAGTAGAGCATTTTGTGATGCGGGGAATTAACGGTCGCGCTGATGAAATCGTTGTGGCGGATGCTTATGTCTCGGCAATGCCTGTCGATGTCATCAAGACCTTGATGCCCGAGCCGTGGCGCAAGATTGAGTTCTTTGAAAAGATGCAGGAACTAGAAGGCGTGCCAGTAATTAACCTGCATCTGTGGTTCGATCGCAAGTTAACCGATATCGATCATTTGCTCTTTTCGCGATCGGATATTCTCAGCGTCTATGCCGATATGAGCGTAGCTTGCAAAGAGTATGAAGACCCAGATAAATCCATGCTCGAATTGATTATCGCCCCGGCTAAAGACTGGATCGACAAATCGGAAGAGGAGATCGTTGTGGCAACGATGACCGAACTAGAACGCTTGTTTCCGCAACATTTGACTGGCGATAATCCCGCAAAATTACGTAAATCAAAAGTAGTTAAGACACCCCGCTCGGTATATACTGCATCTCCGGGGCGACAAGAGTGCCGACCCACCCAATCGACCCCAATTGCCAATTTCTTTCTGGCAGGTAGCTATACGCTGCAAGAGTATCTTGGGAGTATGGAAGGTGCCGTGCTTTCTGGTAAGCTTGCAGCACAGGAGATCGCCAATTATCAACCGACGGTAGCAAAACCGCTGGTTACTGCAATTTAGAGGATAAGGGATAGGGAATAGGGAATAGGGAAACACACAACCGTTAAACGATCCTCGATCGTTGGTAGTGCTAACACACCGCCTCAACTCCAGTGCTATTTCAAAGTCAACTCTATCCCCTATTCCCTATCCCCTATCCCCTACCTAGTCCCTAGTCTCGTGCCAATGCTGCAACTGGATAAGTCCCTACCGATCGTGACAATGCTAACATCGACCGAGGAATCATACGAACTCTGTCGCCAAATAACTGCCCAATA
>NZ_JANLWO010000198.1:0-1823 GCF_031364565.1 Chamaesiphon sp. OTE_20_metabat_361 | reverse complement strand
TCTGCCCCGCCCTCGCCTGCGGCTCGGGCGCCCCTCTCCCACGCTTGGGTGAGGGGTTGGGGGTGTGGCCAAAATCTATGCTTCATACTTCAATTCAGCAACGCCAACAATATTTAAATTAGCACGTACCTCATCGATCGGCTTTTCCCATAAAGCGTCCCAATCTACCCCAAATAAAGAGCGAGCTGTTTTGCCCATCGTCCAGCCGTTGGTAATTGCCTCCATGTAGCTCGTCGCCGCGTCGAGATCGTAAAGTAACGACTTGAGCAGGTTTTTAGTCAGTAACGCCAGCCAAAATTTGGATACCTCTAACTGAGCGACATAAAATGCTTCGAGCTGAATTTCGCCGTAGATATCCGTCTTACTTCCAGTAACAGTGTGCCAGAGATCGTGAGTCTCGGTAATATGCGTGCCCAAAAACTGTCGCTCGGTTGCGGCTGGTGGTGACTGTAAGGGTTTGAGGTGGTTGTCGAGCATGTGTGCGGCATAGCAATATCCCAAGGTATTGGTTGGTAACTGCTGGAGTTTTGCCAGATCGATCGGTGCCAATGGCGTCCGACTTGCAAACGCTTTTTTTGCCTGTGGATGGAGTGATAGTCGCTCGATCGTTAAGTCTACACTTTCAGGATCGCTGCTAGCGAAAGCCAAATGTTCGATCGCCCCAAAATCACCATCGCCAGTTTCTACCATCCCTAAGACACTGGCTAACAGTAATTGTGGTGAGTGTGATGTTGAATGGATGTCGGACATAGCCAAAAATTTCCTAGCGATATTATTTGGGAGCTACCGCTCTATAGCGGTACTCGACCGCGATACATATTATATCAACTCGCTGCTGCCATCGATCGCAATCGCCGTATTAATTCAGACAATTACTGCAATATTTTAGCCCGAAAATTTCAAGATTGACAGTGTATCTACAGCACAAACGATCGGCGAAACAGTCACTCTATATCCTTTGGACGATGTATTTTCTGACTCGATCGGGGATCTTGTTGATAGTGCGCGTACATTATATTTTGAATCTAAGTAAGCATGGCTAATTTGTTAGAAACCGCTGCTAAATCTGGTGACTTTAAAATATTGCTAAAAGCAATTCAGGCAACAGAACTAGAAGATACCCTCGATAGTGAAGGTTCGTTTACGATCGTCGCACCCACGGATGCCGCTTTTGAGAAATTGCCATCGGCAGAGCGCGATGCCTTATTTGCAAATATCCCCAAGCTCAAACGCATCGTGCTGTATCACGTCGTCATGGGCAATGTCCAAGCTGAGGATTTAGCAGAGATCGATGAAGCACCGACAATGGAAGGCTCGATTCTTGCCGTCAAGCGAGCGAACGGCAAGATCCACATCAATGATGCCTTGGTAGATCGAACCGATATCCTCGCCGATAATGGCGTCATCCATACGATCGACACAGTACTAATGCCAGCCATCCTCGAACACGAGTACGACTGAGATCGATCGCCAATTCAGCCATCCTCAACCTTCGCTGTAAATTTATCTCTCAGTCTCCCCGTCTCCTAGTCCCCCATCTCCCATCTCCCATCTCCCACCTCCCATCCCAAAAGGTTGAATCGATCGAACATTTACCCGATTATAGAGAGAGCCGCTCTCGATCGTTTTCAAGGTAATAATTTTTATGTCCATTCGTCCTTACACAGTTGCACTGATCGTCCCTACTGGCATCGGTGCCGCGATGGGTGGGTATGCTGGAGATGCGCTGCCGATCGCCAGAGCAGTGGCGGCGAGCTGCGATCGACTCATAACCCATCCGAATGTGATGAATGGGGCACAATTGTACTGGAGTATGCCCAATG
>NZ_JANLWO010000178.1:0-2009 GCF_031364565.1 Chamaesiphon sp. OTE_20_metabat_361 | reverse complement strand
ATCGTCGATCCGGTAATTAGCGACAACGGTTGGAAGTTTTCAGATAAACCTGAGTGTATTTCCGACACCGTAAATAGTGCCGATTACCTCTGGCAAATTTATGTCAAAGCCGATCCCAATTACACGGGGCGTGTCACAGTACCAGTATTGTGGGACAAGCAAT
Source organism: Chamaesiphon sp. OTE_20_metabat_361 (assembly GCF_031364565.1). Taxonomy (NCBI): domain Bacteria; kingdom Bacillati; phylum Cyanobacteriota; class Cyanophyceae; order Gomontiellales; family Chamaesiphonaceae; genus Chamaesiphon; species Chamaesiphon sp. OTE_20_metabat_361. The sequence goes on along the minus strand of NZ_JANLWO010000178.1, from coordinate 1,846 downwards.
CTGGCAAGATTGTTAATACGGAATTATTTACAGCATTAGAGCATTGGGAAGGGATCTTGGGACAACAGTCCTATCTCTGCGGCGATCGGATTACCATTGCAGACTGGAGTCTATTTACGACATTATTTCGATTCGACCTAGCCTATTATGGTTTGTTTAAATGCAACCTCAAACGATTAATCGATTTTCCCAATTTGTGGAACTACTGCCGCAAATTATATCAATATCCTGGTGTGCGATTCTCCGTTGGAGAGGCTAACGCCAACGGTTTGTAGTGTCGAGCATGTTAAGCAATTATATTATGCTGGTTTGCCAGAACTAAATCCGAGTAGAATCGTCCCAATCGGCCCAAATCTGAATTTAGATTTGCCGATCGATAATGCAGATATAGCAGTCGCCACATCGGTTAAGACACTATAGATCTCAGTCCGCGTAGGCGGACTTTGCAGCACTAGTGGCGATTTTAATCGCTGTGCTATTTATTAGCAGGTTTGAGTGCGAGCAGCATCTCAACTTGACTGGTATTTTTGTCGGGTTGTGTGGAACTCATACCCAGTCCTTGGATGGAAGTCACGATCGCATTGACATCTGGCGGCATCGACTTACTACCATACATCCCCATTTTGCTATTAACCAGCCCGAATACCTTCTCGACATCGATATAGGCGTAGCTCTGTTTGGAGCCAGAGATCGAGCCGAGAGCGGTAGTATAACCGGGGCTGCGATCGATCGATTCACCCGAGCGGGTAGTAATCTTATCAGCTAAGCCGTCGCCCATGGCGAGGAGTAGAGATTTATCATTGAGCCAGCCATAGCTCAAGATCGTGCCGCCACCAGCAGGCGCGCCGATGTCCACCATTTGGGTATTCCCTACCTGACGGGATTCGACACTCAACCCGTAGCCTCTCGCCATATTGCTCAGTTTAGCCATCGTATTATCAGTAATGGCGCGATCGGTACTGTCGATCGTCAAGGCACCGCCAAAGCCCAAGGGGGCGGCAATCCCCGTACTTACAGGCATCATCCCGAGGGTATATTCGCCACCCATCCAACCAAAGATATCTTTATCGAGATCTAGTTGCGTAGATTGGGTAAAACTTTGGCGCATTTGAGCAAAACTTTGTTGAGCGGTTGGCTCAGTTGCGACGATTTTATTTGTCTCTGTCCAAATCTGGTTTAAACCAGTACCACCAAATAGTGCGAAGGTATCGGCGGGAAAATTGCCGAGCGCTTTAGTTGAAGTGGTGGGCAAATTTAACATCGTGCCATCGGTTTTGGCAACTGTTTTCATTCTAATCCCCGCATCATCGATCGCGATACCACCACCGACAGACTGAATTTTGTTCAATTGAGCGAGAGTCGCTGCATCGAGCGGGATTGGCTGCTTGCTAGACGCAAGCATTTGTTGCAATGCTTGGCTGTAGTTGGGAATATAAAAGGCAGCAATCGGCTGTTTGAGTTGGAGGCTATCGCCTCTAAACCAATCATTTCCGGCTTTGGTAGCGAGGGAGGGTTGCCCGTTGGCGGTATCGATCGCCTGTTCTACTGCACGTTGCTCGGGTGCGAGTACCAATCGATCGTTAACGAGTGCGCTAAAGGTGGCTCGGCTACCCGTACCGCTATTGGTAATTTTAATCCCTTTGTAGTCGAATTCTTTAGTTGGTTCCTTACTTTGAGCTTTGAGCTTGTTGGCAAAGTCGAGTGCTTTAATTTTATCCTTAATCCCGATCGCGATTAAGAAGCGCGGCGTGCCAGATTTAGCCTCAGCAGTTGGTAAAACTGCCATCATAGTGTTACCCAGCCACGGCTGCACGTCTCGATCGAAATCCATTTGGGTTTGGGCGAG
>NZ_JANLWO010000174.1:0-2746 GCF_031364565.1 Chamaesiphon sp. OTE_20_metabat_361 | reverse complement strand
CCGGGCGCATAGATTCCAAATACCCCACAAGCTTCTTCAGGTTTATCCACAGCATTATCGTTATCCGGCACAGCCGAGTTAGCACGAACGGGATCGGCACAGGAATCGAGGCGCAAGTCGCAATCGGGAATCATGAATGGCTATGGTGGCGAGAGGGTGGCTAAGTTTGGGCAATCGAAATAATCGAGTTTTTCAGGTGTTTGTGGTTGCTACTACTGGTGTAGCTGCCCCACTAATTACTAGCTACAGCATAACCTAGTCAGTAGCCGAATATACATCGCAAATGCAAGCGATCGAAATAAGTAATTTTAATGTGTTCGTGGCGGTCGAATTTGCCAAGCTGAATTTTTAGCTACTTATTTAGTTTGAATATTGTTAAATATTTATTAAGAATCTATTAAAGATAGCACGAAATCCGCAAGAGTACCTACAAAGATGACTGAATATTGCCCGTCATCAAAATTGCCCGTTCGATCTCCATGGCCTTTGGGGATCGAGGATCGTCGCCAGAATCCACTAAACCCACTTGCCGCAATATCGCTGTTTGTGGCATTATGAGCGTGCAGTTAGGATCTTTATTACTCCTAATAGGATCTCGATCGCGATCCACAGCTCGATCTAGTCGGTGCCATAGTGAGTCCGCCGCATAATTACTAGTCAGACGCTAGAATCGATCGATTTAATGGAGATCTATAGTATCGTAACAACTGCGAATGACGGCTATTCACAATTCAGAACCGATAACTGTAATGTCCAATTTCCATTGGTTAGACCTGAGTGAATACTTGGCGATCGCCGCCGCAGTTGTAGGCACGATCGCTGCCGCCACCTCTCTAAATTGGATGTATGCTTTAGCCCCGATCCTGCTGAGTCTAATCCTGAGTGCCATCAATCGCTGGCGATTGCAGCAAAATCTTCGTCTGCACGAGCGGACACTGGAGCGCAAACTCGATCGCGAACTCCAGCAACAGGGCGAAGTCCTACAACAAGAGATCGCCCAAGCCCGCAGTTTTGCCACTGCCCTAGTCAAGCAAACGATGGCTGCTAAAAAAACCGATCCTGCCGTCATCGCGGCGACCGATCGCCAAGAGGTCGCCATCTTGGCGCAAAAATTCGACACGCACAAACAACTCATGCTCTCAATGCAAGAGCACGTTACTGGCGTTGAGGGCAGTCTGAAAGATGTTGTCGATTTACTCGAAGGCACTGCCCTAACCGAGCGGGTCAAGTATCTCGAACGCCACCTCACCCAAGTATCTCAACAGTTAGGTCTCGAACCGATCGACCTCGATCGCATGGGCGCAAGCCTGCCGTTAGAGACAGGAGCGCCACAGCGAACCAATGCCGATCTCGTGGACACTGAGTCACCAATCGATATTAAGTCGCTACTAGAGATGATTTCCGAGGATTTGTCTAGTGGACTAATGGCTGACAATCCATCGGGCGAACTCAGTGGCGATCTGTGGGCTAAACCCGTGTGGAATCTCCAGCAAACGATCGCCGCCCATAGCGACTGGGTGCGCTGCTTGAGTTTCACCCCTGACGGTACCAATCTCGTCAGCGGTAGTTTTGATAAGACGATTAAATTGTGGCAGCTAGCTACCGGAACGGCGCTTCAGACCCTCAGAGATCATCAAAAAGGCGTATTTGCCATAGCGGTAAGTGCCGATGGCAAGCTGCTCGCTAGCGGCAGTTGGGACGAGCTAATCAAACTATGGAATTTGGAAACTGGTACCCTGCTCGAAAACTTAACTCAGCATCAAGCTTCCGTCCGATCGCTAGCAATTAGCCCCGATAGCCAAACCTTGATTAGTGGTAGCTTCGACTGCACGATCGTCCTCTGGAATTTACCCGATGGCAAAGTCGCCACCACCCTGACCGATACCGAGCCAATCGCGGCAATCGCCCTGAGTACCGACGGTCGCATTTTAGCTAGTACTGGCGACAATGGCACTGTCAAGATCTGGTCGCTGGCATCGGGTCTAGCGATCGCCCAATCGAGCGGCAATCAACATTGTATCGGTTCGCTGGCGATCGACCCCGACGGGCAGACGATCGCCGCTGGCACTGTCAATGGCTATATCGTCTTGTGGCAACTCCACCAGCGCGATCGTGCCGCACCCCAAATCGAGCTAATGCAGACGATTAAAGCGCATGCCGGACAAATCAATGCGTGTCTATTCAGTCCTGACGGTCAATATCTGATTACTGGGAGTGTCGATGGCAAAGCGAAAGTCTGGTATCGGGGCGCAGATCGGCGCTTTGGGGACAAAGCCAGAAGTATTCTCAAAGGCGATCCGGGTCGCTCGGTCATGTCGGTCGCGATCGCGCCCCACAGCCGCTTAATTGCGATCGGTGGTGCTGATGGTACGATCCAACTCTGGGAAAGAATCTAAGCAATAATACTGAAGCATACTTTGTATGCTAGATTGGTATGGTGACGACCCCAAGTGGTCTAGCAGATTCGATCGCCATTGCTCGTTCGACCGGAGCAATCGCGCGATTGCTCCGGTTATCTACGTGTTATTACTAAAAATGTGCGGTTTGCTGCCATCCATACGCGATAATTACAGAGAAATAGTCGCAATGGTTGCCGATCTGCCGATCGTCGGGAATAATACTAAAGACACTGCCATTGAACTTCTAAGCCAAATTAAATTTCAAAATTTTAAGTTATGCGAATTTTAGTCACAGGTGGTGCTGGGTTTATTGGTTCTCATCTGCTCGATCGACTCATGAAAGAGCA
>NZ_JANLWO010000573.1:0-7274 GCF_031364565.1 Chamaesiphon sp. OTE_20_metabat_361 | reverse complement strand
TTGGTAATATAAGTAAATTGCAATAAAGCAACTTGACTAAATTCATACCGCTCGGATGGTGCAAATTTCTTGCGCCCCAATACGACATCGCGATTGACTAACCAAGCTTGATAACTCTGGTACGCATATAGAGCAGCCAGCAAGAACCAAATAAAATACATTTGTCCGGCATTCAAGAAGTGCAATTTCTGCTGAGCTAACCGCCATGCTAGTAAACCGAGGGCAAAAATTAGCCCGAAGTTCATAATCAGCAATCCATAGAAATCTTTAGCACTGGTAACTTCCATCGCGCCGTATTTTTTAGGACGCTGGTATTCTTTACCAGGCGGTGTATCGGTGACACTATTGAAGTAGACAACACCGTAAATAGCCGCAACTACGCCAGTAAGTACCATTGTCAGTCGCCAGTTGGCATTCCCACCAGCTAAAAAGGCAGTGCCACCAGCAATTAATGGCAGTGCAAACTCAGCACCGAAAGCTCCAAAGTTACCCCAGCCGCCGTAGATACCCTGCGCCATGCCGATATCTTTGGGTGGAAACCATTCCGACACCATCCGAATCCCCAACACAAAGCCAGAACCGACGATGCCCATCAGCAGGCGGGCAATCACCATTTGATTGAAGTCTTGGGCTAAAGCCGTGGCGATACAGGGAATTACCGCAAACATTAATAGCAGCGAGTAGGTGATGCGAGGGCCATACTTGTCGAGTAAAGCACCGATAATAATCCGTGCGGGAATCGTAATTGCTAAGTTACAAATTAAGAGTGTTTTGATCTGCGACTCATCTAGACTTAATTCTTTACCAATGATGGACGCAAAGGGGGCAAAGTTGAACCAGCAAACGAAGGTGAGAAAGAAGGCAAACCAGGTCAAGTGCAAGGTTCGATACTCATTTTTGAACGAAAGTAATCCCTTTAGCATCAGGCTATAGCCCCAAAGAAAACAACTGAAAAGATCGATTAAACAGTTGTGTCAACTGGTAATAGATTTCAGTATGTTCAAATTACGGGAATGTTGGATCTCAATTGGTAGTTTTTGTTACAGTTTATGAGGTTAATTGCGATAAATGCACGTTTTTAATCCGGATAGCGCATATTTTAAATCCCTGGATCGGAGAAAATACCACATAAATATGTTATCGATCGAGACATACTTGTAAAATCACAACTTTATGGCTAAAACTTCTCTGGTTCAGGGTTTGCGACGTGTTTATCAGATCGCCAGATTTGCCCAGCAGCGAAATCTGACATCAGCAACAGCACTAGAAATATGGGAACTGCGGATTAGTCGTCGTCGTTTGTTGCAAGGATCGCTCGCAGCGACTGGTGCGCTCTCAGCCCTAGCATTGGATCGAAAAGTTGACGCGAGGGTAGCAGCACCAGTATTAATTGTGGGCGCAGGCATTGCCGGATTGACGGCAGCTTATTATTTACATAGATCCGGCATCCCAGTCCGAATTATCGAAGCCAGTAAGCGCGTGGGGGGGAGGATGCTCAGTCAAACCAATGCAATTGGTACCGCAGCTACTGTCGAACTAGGCGGTGAGTTTATCGATTCTGGACATAAAAATATCCGTAATTTAGCTCGGGATCTAGGTTTGGCTGAAGTCGATTTATTTGCCATAGATCGCGGGTTAACTCAGAATATCTGGTTTTTTAAAAACCGATTAGTTAACGAACGAGAATTAATTGCGGCATTTATACCCTTTGTTAAGCAGATCGATCGAGATGTCAAAGCAATTGGTGAAGTCAACTACAAATCAAAAAATCCTCGCGCCATCGAACTCGATCGTACTTCAATTACTAAATATCTCGATCGCTACTGTCCAGACCCAATTTTAAGACGATTTATCGAAGTCGCCTACACTAATGAATATGGATTAGAAGTCAGTCGTCAATCAGCAATTAATTTGCTACTATTAATTGGCAAAGAGCCAGATAAAATTGAAATATTTGGTACGAGCGACCAAAGATACCAAATTCAGGGTGGCAATCAACAAATAGTCGATCGATTAGCCGCCAAGTTTCGCGATCGCATCGAAACTAATACTCAGCTAGAATCAATCCGCAGTAGAGACGATCGCTATCGAGTTAGTCTCAGGCAAAGAGGTGTAAGTAAAGAATATATATTCGATCGAGTCATTCTAGCATTACCATTTAGCGTCCTCAGACGCCTCGACTTAGGTGTTAAATTACCTGCCACAAAACAGGCGGCTATTACAGAAATTGGCTATGGTACGAATGCTAAATTAATTACCAGCTATAGTGATAAGCTATGGCGTAATAAGTATAAGTCTAATGGTGAATCTTTCAGCGATTTAGATACTTGCGAAACTTGGGAATCAAGCAGATATACAGATACCAAAACAGGCATGATTACTAGTTTTAGCGGTGGTAATTTAGGCTTAAGGATAGGTAGATCGAAGCCTGCGGAAGTTGCGAGCAAAGTAACAAATCAATTAGATCTAATTTACCCAGGCGTCAAGAATTTATCTTTAGATCGATCGATTGTTAGTAATTGGATCGATCGCCCCTATTCACGAGGTTCCTACTCCTGTTATTTAGTCGGACAATGGACGAAATTTGCTGGTGTAGAGGGCGAAAGAGTAGGCAATCTCTTTTTCATCGGCGAACACTGTTCGATCGAGGCTCAAGGCTATATGGAAGGTGGCTGCGCGACTGGAATAATAGCAGCAGAAACCATTTTGAAAGAGTTGAATTAATCCCCTCATATCCCCGACTTCTTGGAGCAGTCGGGGATATGTCCCTACCAGTTATTTACGAACACTCGCTTGAGCTTTTGTTTTAGGTGGCTGATGGGCTGATGGACACAAGTCGGCTAATTCACAATCAGGGCAATTAGGTTTTCTCGCATTACAAACAGCCCTCCCGTGATAGATAGTCATAATTGAAAAGTTTTCCCAATCTGCTTGAGGCAAAAACTTCATCAAATCCTGCTCGATTTTAATCGGATCTTGATGCTTGGTTAAACCAATTAAATTAGTCAGCCGTTTGACATGAGTATCGACAGTCACCCCTTGAATATTGCCATACGCATGAGCGGAAACCACATTTGCCGTCTTCCTCGCGACTCCTGGTAATGTGAGTAACTGTTCCATTATTTGGGGAACTTCGCCATCAAACTCCTCAACGATCTTGCGACAAGCGCCTTGAATATTTTTAGCTTTATTGTGATAAAATCCAGTCGATCGCACTAATTCTTCAATATCCAGAATATCGGCATATGCCATCGATCGAGCATCGGGAAATCTGGCAAATAATGCCGGAGTCACTTTATTTACCCGCTCGTCGGTACACTGAGCCGAAAGAATCGTCGCGACTAATAGTTGCACCGGAGTTGTATAATCTAGGCTACAAGTGGCATCTGGATAGAGTCGTTTTAATCTGAGCAACACTTCCAATGCTCGTTTCTTCTTGGATGTCCATTTGCGATCGATAACCATTTCAGAATTTCTACTTAGATGATAAATTGTGAAGAACCATAACTTTGATAATATATAGCTGTAAAGGTTATGATGGTTTTGTCATCGCCAGAGTTTTAAGTTAATCTTCATTAGGGTGTGTTACTCCGCAGGATAACGCACCAACACTCGATAAATCGCTCGCATCTTTTCTAATGTGTGCCCATTCTCGATCGCTTAAAGGTTCGATCTCAAACTCTACCTGAAAATGTTGTCGAGCAGCTTGAGTAAGTGTATCCACAATAATCGGCATACTTAACTGTACGATCGATGCAAGTGGCAAAGAGATAGATTCGCCAAATACTTTTTCAAATAAATCTAAATCTGGATGGAGTCGCATCGAACCATGCTGAAGAATTGCCCCAGATTTAATCAACTGGGCACTCCCAATCAGTTTATAACCATCCGTACAAATTAGATCTGCACTAGTAGCCGTACCGAAACAATTGGGATTGTGAATATACCCCGTTCCTGCCGTACCGTATTGTAGATCGACACCGATCGATCTCCAGCCGTCAATGAGAAATTGACAGATTTGTTGATACACGTCCACCCTTTTACCCACAAATCCCGAACCAATCAGGGCATAAGTTAGATCGCCTTGATGCAATACGCCCCGCCCACCAGTCGGACGTTTGACGATATCTATCGGGACGTGCCATGCTAGCGATCGCCAATGCTCGGGGTAGTGGCGTTGGTGATATCCTATTGAAATCGTCGGCTGCGACCAAGTGTAAAAGCGTAATGTTGGTGGTATCTGTCCTAGAATGTGCTGTTCTAATAACCATCGATCGATCTGCATTTGCATCGTTCCAGTAGTCTCAATCGGTGGGATTAGTCGCCAGATTGTATTTGAATTAGTCAATCACTCGCACTCCAAATTGATAACCCGATTATCTATTCTGCTATATTTACAAGTGGAGTAGTCGCGATTCTCCAAAGGAGAGGCTACGCCAACGGTAGACCGAAAGGAGATAAAGGTTCTTACCAGCAATGGCAAGAAGCTGGAATTGCACCGCAAGTTGTCTTCGAGATTTTATCTCCAGGCAATCGACTAGCAGAAATGCAGCGTAAGTTAAGTTTTTACGATTCTCGTTCCGAGACGCTTTGCGAACGCTATGGCGTCACCGAATATTATATCTATGACCCCGTTGGCGAAGCCTCTCCTTTGGAGCATCGCCCAGTCCCCCAGTCTCCCTATCCCCTATCCCCTACCCGTGCGCTTACCCTTACCTCAATTTAGCATTGGTGCCAAAAACCCCCAGCATATCGCCGAGGTAATCGAGACATCTACCTGTGAATTTTTGGCTCAATGCTTAGAACCAGAAGATCTCAAGCTAGCAATCATGCCTACCTTTGGCAGTATTGTCAAAGCAGCCGATGAGGAAACGGGCAATCAAATTCTCGCTGTGGTTTATCATGCTACCACTGCTCCGATCGATTCCGTCCATCGCGCCCGTGCTTTAGGGATGTCGCTGGATGAATTGCGCGAGGAGCAGCCCCAAATCTTCGCCATGCTCAAAACTGAATTTAAAGCCGCCATCATCGGCTTTGAAGACGATAAGGGGCAAATGTATCAATACCTCCCGCCGCGCCCGCCTCAAATCCACCAGGGGGTCTATCAGTGCGATCCAGAAGAGATTATTAGATTTAGCGAACAGTTAGAATTTTTGCGAACCTTGTTGCAAGTTCAAGGGGCACCTGTCGAGGCACTCACCGCCGCTACTATTCGCGAGATCCATCAGCTCAGAGCGCGAGACAGGTCTTGGCTAGTCACCGCCGGACGTACTGTGAGCCTGATTCTCAAGGATGATTATGACAGGTTGCGCTATGTGTTATCGCAAATTCGGTAAGTTAGTAGAGAGTGGATAGTGAAACCTAGCCAGTAGGGTGGGCACTGCCCACCATCTAAGTTTCAGGCAAAAGCTATCTAATAAATATTTGCGCTTACTTACATTTTGACGATCGTTATTTATACTCTCTTTTTAAAAACCAACTATCCACTATCCACTACTAACTATTCACTAATTCACAAATTAAAAGATGCCAATCGAAGAATCCAAGAACATCGATATCGCACCATACATCGATCATTCCCTGCTCGGGACTGCGACACCTGAAATGGTCGAACAATGGTGTGCAGAAGCCGACAGATTTAACTTTGCGGCGGTGTGTGTCAACCCCTGCTATGTGCGGCAAGTTACCGCTTTATTGCACCAAAAACGCCCCCAGATTTGTACGGTTATCGGTTTCCCGACAGGAGCTACTACGACAGCTAGCAAGCTATATGAGGCGCAGGAGGCGGCAGAAAATGGTGCCCAAGAATTAGATGTAGTAATTAATATCGGCTGGTTAAAAGCCGGGAAAATCGATGACGTGCATCGCGAAATTGCTGAAATCTGCGAATCGACAGGGCTAGGAGTGAAGGCAATTTTGGAGATGTCGCTGCTAACGCCACCAGAACGCGAAATCGCCGCTCAGATTTGCATGGAAGCAGGCGCACGGATGCTCAAAACGGGGACGGGTTGGTGCGGAGCGGTAACGGTAGAAGATGTCCGATTTCTCAAGGATCTTACCAAAGACCAAATCGGCATCAAAGCCGCTGGTGGCATCCGTACACACGATCGAGCGGTAGAATTGATTTTAGCTGGAGCTACTAGGCTCGGAACTTCCTGGGGAATCGAGCTATTGAAACAACGCGAACAGGAATCAAAAGCTGGGGGATAGATCTCTAAACATGGTGAGTTTGTAGTGTAGCTCGATCGTCTATTCGATCTCCTCGCAGTAACGTTAACAGGTAAGGGCGGTGCTTGATGCCCGCCCCTACCTGTTATGCTGCTCATTGACGATCGCTAGATCCCACGCAATGAGATTAGAAATCGCTAAAATTCGCGATCGAGTCTACCATGCGCTTGACTACTTCATCGACGCTGAGTGCGCCTAATTCGCCCTCGATTCGGGTGCGAATGCTAATGGTATTATCTTCGACCTCTTTACCGCCGATGATGCCCACAACGGGGATTTTCTCCTTCTCAGCGTTGCGAACCATCTTCCCTAACCGCTCATTGCTGGTATCGACTTCAGCACGCACGCCGAGGGCGAGTAACTTGGTACAAACATCTTTAGCAAAGGGAATAAAGTCTTGAGCGACTGGTACTAAGCGCATCTGCACCGGAGCCATCCACAAGGGGAAATCACCAGCATACTCTTCGATCAAAATCCCGATTAGGCGTTCGAGCGAACCGAAAGGTGCGCGGTGAATCATTACCGGACGTTGACGGCTGCTATGTTCGTCGATGTACTCTAGTTCAAACCGTTCGGGGAGATTGTAGTCTACTTGGACGGTACCCAATTGCCACTCGCGATCGAGTGCATCACTAAAGATAAAATCAAGTTTAGGGCCATAAAAAGCCGCTTCGCCAATGCCGATAAAATGATCCATGCCCAGCTTTTCCACCGCACGGGTAATCGCGCCTTCGGCTTTGTTCCAAGCATCGTCGGAACCGATATATTTATCAGAAGCTGGATCGCGGAAACTCAGTCTTGCTTTAAAGTTTTTGAGGCGGAGTTTTTCAAACACCGAGAGGATGAGATCGACGACATTTAGAAACTCTTCATCCAATTGTTCGGGAGTCACAAATAGATGCGAGTCATCGACAGTAAAGCCGCGCACCCGAGTCAAACCACCAAGTTCGCCGGATTGCTCATAGCGATAAACAGTCCCAAATTCGGCATACCGAATCGGTAAATCGCGATAGGAGCGCAACTCACTTTGATAGATTTGGATGTGA
>NZ_JANLWO010000110.1:0-8192 GCF_031364565.1 Chamaesiphon sp. OTE_20_metabat_361 | reverse complement strand
CCCACCCAATTTCACGCGACAATCGTGCGTTAATTTGCTGAAGTTCGTAGTATTTGAGCGATATCCACTCTTTTTAGCGGAAATTAGCAACTCAAAATTACACCGAAAATTAGCCCTCAACCCCCATTTAGGCTTTAGGCTTTGAGCTTTGTGTTCTTGCTTGAGGTTGCGAAAGCGTTGCGGCGGCGTCGAACTAGAAGCATGATATCTCTGACTTCACCAAATGGGTCACATCCCCCAAAGCCTAATCCCCAATCCCTAATCCCTAATTCCTAATTCCTAATTCCTAGTATGATGCCCATCATAGCGAATTCGCGAACCTGCCCAGAGCAGCTTCTCACGCAACGTTTGATAATAAGAATAGTTGTCGCGGAGAATGATAAATTTGGCTTGACAGTCAGCCATCTGAACATCTACCCGCTGTCCCGGCCAGATTGAGGTGCCCAGCACCCCATCATTCCACAGTTTGGTATTGAGTTCGTAGTCCCCTAACGGCCAAATACTGACATTAGAGCCAGCAGGAATGACAATCGGGCGACTAGAAAGACTCAAAGGGCAAATGGGTGCAATCGTCATTGCCGCCATGCCAGAATGAACGATCGGGCCATTGGCGGAAACATTGTAGCAAGTAGATCCTGTCGGTGTAGAGACGAGCAACCCGTCGCCTTGATACTGATCGATAATTTCGCCATCGATCTCTACCTCCAGGATCGATGTAATCATCCGATCCGCCGCTGCTGGCTTGATACACATCTCATTGAGCGCGAGAAATTTTTCGCTATCGGGAGGGGAATTGCGATCGTCACCATCATATATGTAGGCTTGGAGCATCATCCGCCGCTCGATCGCATACCGATCGGTCGCCAGTCTTTCCCAGATGGTATGACCATCGAGGGGCGCGTCAATATTAAATAGTTCTAGTGGCTCGGTCAAAAATCCGAGATGTCCACCCGCATTAATCGCTAGGATCGGAATACCATCGGGAGATAGTTGCCTTGCCGCAGTCAGTGCCGTACCATCGCCACCCAAAACGATCGCCAGATCGATCGTTTTGCTAGTAGAGGCGAGAAATACTGGGTAGGGGTTGTCCTTAGCTCCACTCGGCCCCATCATCACATGACAACCCATTTGTTCGAGTTGTTTAGCAGCTTTTTCCGCCAGATTTTGGCTGCTCCGATCTCTGGCTTTGTGGGCGATGATGATGTTTTTGAGTTCCACGAGTTAGTAAATAGTGAATAGTGGATAGTGGATAGTGGATAGTAAACTTGCGGTGATAGGAAGATTAAGAGTCTGATATCTGGACGCAATCGTCCAAAATTACTATCCACTATTCACTATCCACTGTCCACTAATGAAGAAAGTGACGGACGCCTGTAAACACCATAACTATCCCTAGATCGTTAGCAGCAGCGATCGAGTCGTTGTCTCGCATACTACCACCGGGTTGGACGATCGCGGTAATTCCGGCGGCGGCGGCGGTGCGGACAGAATCATCGAAGGGGAAGAAACCGTCACTGGCGAGAATTGCGCCTGTGGCTTGGGTTCCGGCCTGTTCGAGGGCAATTTTGGCGGAGCCGACGCGGTTCATTTGTCCGGCACCTACGCCAATCGTAGCGCGATTTTTAGTCACGACGATCGCGTTGGATTTGACATGTTTGCAGACTTTCCAGGCAAATAATAATTCCTGTAATTCTGCGGGGGTGGGTTGCTTGGTGGTGACGACTTGCCAGTTGTCGGTAGTTTCGATCGCTTCGTCGGCGGTTTGAACTAAGATTCCGCCAGCGATAATTTTGACATTATCTTTGGTACCTGTCGCGAGATCTGCGAGGGTTAATACCCGCAAATTTTTCTTAGTGGCAAAAACTTCCGCCGCTTCAGGCGTGCATTCAGGAGCGACGATACATTCGAGGAAAGTTTGACTCATCGATCGAGCCGTGTCAGCATCTAGCGGACGATTAACAGCTACAATCCCCCCAAAAGCGGAGGTAGAATCGGCATTGTAAGCGCGATCGTATGCCGCGAGTAGAGTATCGCCTAAAGCCGTCCCGCAGGGATTATTGTGTTTGATAATCGTGGCGGCGGGAGTATCGCCAAACTCGGCAATAATCCGCCGTGCGGCTTCTAAATCGACCAGATTGTTATAACTAAGTTCTTTGCCCTGTAGTATTTTGGCATTCGTCCATCCCGTCGGCACTGCACCCGTCTGATACCATGCCGCTGGTTGATGGGGATTTTCGCCATAGCGGAGCGACTGCAATGGCTGGGCAGAAATTTGATAATTTGTCGTTTCGCCTGCTTGTTCTGCCAAATAGCCCGCGATCGCGGTATCATAAGCGGCGGTATGTTGGAAAGTTTCTAATGCTCTAGCTTGCCGGAACTCGATTGAGACTTGTCCGTTATTTTTGGCAATCTCAGCTAAATAATCATCATAGCGATCGGGATTGGATAATACCGTCAGATGTGCAAAATTCTTAGCAGCAGCGCGGAGCATCGCGGGGCCACCGATATCGATTTGCTCGATCGCGTCTGCTAAACTGACTCCAGGCTTGCTAATCGTGGCGGCGAAGGGATAGAGATTTACAACGACAAGATCGATCGGGCGAATTTGATGCTGCTCCAGATCTGCAATATGTTCGGGCATGTCTCGCCGCGCCAGAATCCCGCCATGTATTTTCGGGTGCAAAGTCTTCACCCGTCCGCCCAATATTTCCGGCGCACCCGTATATTCAGCCACCTTCATCACCGGAATCCCTTCAGCTTTCAGCGCTTGAGCGGTACCCCCACTACTGACAATCTCAAAATCAAATTTTTCGACCAATTGACGGGCAAATTCAATCAGTCCGGTTTTGTCAGATACACTCAGGAGTGCTAAACGTGTCATATATTAGTGCGAAGTGAGGATGCTAGTGGCTAGTATATCGGGTTTGGGGTATCGCGATCGACTACTAACATCCTTTGACTTCCAAGTGCATAGTAGTAACTATGGCTAGACCCAGATTAAAATGGGAATGAACGCGTCAAGCTTTATTTAAAATGGGAGATAGTTGGTATGAATATTGCACTCTCGCCAGAGCAAGAGCAGTTTATCCAATCACAAATCGATCGAGGTAGGTTTAAATCTGCTGAGGAGGCGGTAGCTCAGGCTTTTAAGCTATTGGAACGGGAACGAGAATATCAAAGCTGGATTGAAGACACTCGCCAAAAAGTAGATGTCGCCATAGCCGAACTCGATCGAGGAGAAGGAGTTGAGCTAGATCTAGTAATCGAGCGACTACAACAAAAGTTTCAGTCAGCGCGGGAAACAACTTGATGATTCGCTGTTCGATTGCGCCCAGTGCCATGCGCGATCTCGATGATATTTCCGACTATTTTTTAGAGCATAATGTCAATGCTGGCGAACAGTTTCTGCAAGAATTCACTAAAAAATGTCGAAATCTAGCCACTTTTCCAGCGATGGGTAGAAGCTACTCACATATTCGATTCGATCTGCGCGGTATCCCACTTCAGAGCCATATCGTTCTATATCGTTTAATCGATGATGGACTAGAAATTGTGCGTGTAGTTAATGCTCGCCAAGATTTAGAAAGTTTATTTGAGAGTGAAGAATAATACAGTACGAGTTAAATTAATTTAAATTAATGCTCGCTTTATTTTTAGACTTAATTATTAAAGATATTCTGGATAATCCCCAACATCTAGAAGCTTATACTCAAGAGATGGCAGATGATGAAGATCGACTGTTAGATGGCGTAGAGATCGAAATCGATCGACTCGAACGGCTAGAAGATTTGGCAATCGGTAAGCAAGCTCAATCCGCTTTATCCACATCCCGGATGGTTGGCACGGAGATCTTCACAGCAGAAATCCAGCGTCTAGCGGCAATGGATGCTGATTGCTGAGATTATGGCAAAACTAGGGTTAAATGCACTCTCTGAAAATTCGATCTTGTCTAACTATCGGCAACCGAATCTGGATCTAATTCCCAGCGATCGCGATCGCGTGCTTCGATCGTTTCTTCAATGGCTAAAGGCGAGCCTTCTTCAATATCGATACCGACAGCTTCTGCTAATTCTTCAGTGTCATTTTGACTGGGAACTGCGGTACTGCCGCCGACAGCTTCATCGCCATTTACTTCCGATCGATAGGCATCTTCATCCGTATTCTCTTCGGCTAATGAATCAATTAAGGAATCCAATTCTGGATCTTGCATCTGCTCGTTCCTCTGGGTTAACAATCGATCGCCGATTAATAATGAAGACTCAGCCAGCGATTAGTTAAATCGTCGATCGTCTTCAATATATCGAAACTGCTGGCGATCGTTATCGTCCAAAAGGAAGAAATGTTAGCCCACAGTTACAGAATCACTGTTACTGAGATTGGGAGCGGCTGGCGGGGTTGGTGGTGACTGCGTACCTGCTTTGAGACTGTAACTAAAAGCGAGTAGCCGCAACCAGAGCCGGGGAGATTTAGCTTCCAGCCAAGGTTGAATTTGGATTGCTAACGCTGGAATCCAACTGCTAAACAGGAAATTGACGATCGCGTTTAGCCCGAAAATAATATAGCTACCCAACCAGCGGAAGATATCCTTCGCTCCCGCAATTTGCCAGATCCACCATAATAGCGCCGGATTTTGTCCCGCTGCTTTGAGCGCCAGCCGATTGAACGTCA
Source organism: Chamaesiphon sp. OTE_20_metabat_361 (assembly GCF_031364565.1). Lineage (NCBI taxonomy): Bacteria > Bacillati > Cyanobacteriota > Cyanophyceae > Gomontiellales > Chamaesiphonaceae > Chamaesiphon > Chamaesiphon sp. OTE_20_metabat_361. Next base: position 3,524 of record NZ_JANLWO010000110.1, on the reverse strand, counting down.
CCCAATCAGTCCGATCCTTAATAAATGTATCCGCAACCTCTGGCGGTTCATTTGCTAGCAACCCGAAGAAAGTATTTAGCGTCGCATTAATCCGTGCTGGTGGTAACGACATCCCCGTCGGTACCATCATCCCCTTAGAAAATAGCCAAGTTACCGCGACATTGCTTTGATAGGCGCGAATCCGATTGAGAGCGCTGGTATCGAGCAAATCGTGTCTGAGCGCGGTATCGAGCAGGTGAGTCAAACGGGGGAGATTGCGAACTAGCGAACCAAATCCGGTGAAAACTAGCGGTGACTGAAGGGAAGCTGCATCGCCGATCGCAATCAGTCGATCGAATGCTACCACTCGATCGGTACTACTGACCGTAAAGTGGCCGGGAATATAGCCAAACGTCGGCTTCCGCCACACCAGCTTATCCATGTCGCACCGTCGATACTCCGGCAAAATCGTGAAGAAATCCTCATACATTTCCAGCAACGAGCCAGGATTCTCAGGATTCACTTGATGGTAATGGAATAAATACACCGTAATTTCCTCACCCGCGCCGGGAAATAACTCCCAAATCAATTGCCGTCCCCGCGAGATATCCCCATGACTGTATAGTACATCCCCATATTTAGCATCCCACACCTCCGGCTCAAAGCCACTGGCGATCGCCGCACCTACAGTCGGACAGACACTATCAAAAGCATGAACGCCATTTAACTGCCATGCAATCGGCGACGCCGTACCCATCGCATCCACCAGCAACCGTCCCCGTGCGATTCGCGTCTTCCCAGTTGGCAAATGCTGGCTGGTAACGACCGTCTCCCGCTCCGAAATATCCGCACGGCTAAATTCCGTCTCATCCCAGATTTCCCCACCCGCTTGGCGCAATTTGTCCCCGCAGACGCGCAATAGTGCCTCAGCATCCAGACAAATATTTAACACCGTCGGCGTAGCGAGGATCTTTGCCTGACAATTGGGCGGATTATTAGCATCAAAAAACTTACTAAACCCATCCAGATACTCTCGGGCGATGACCCCTTCAAACTCTGCTGGAGTAAACAAATTCAGATCGATCAGCCGCTGAAACTCATCGCGAGAAATATTCCACTCCCGATTCATCCGCCCGAAAGGCAACCGCTCCAGCAACAGCACCCGATAACCCAATCGCGCCATCACCGCCGCATGAATTACCCCCAATGCACCACCGATATAAATCAGATCGTACCTCGATCGATCCGGTAACGATGCTGTCAAGTGCGACGTATCCTCAACCTGAAATAACACCTGCTTCGGCTGCTGGGGATTTTTCACCCCCTCCCGCCAGCGTTTTTCCCACCAGTACACCCGTTGCAGATCCGCCTCCCCATTAGGCATCTTCTGAAAATATTTCACCGTCGTCGGGTAATAAGGCTCCAGCGCCTCAAAAATCGACATATCGCTAAGATCGATCGCTGGCGGCGCAGGATGTGTCGGGGGAAATTCCAACCGTAACTTCTGTGTTAACTCTTTGACGATCGCACCTTCACCAGGAACCTGTCGATCCGCCCAACGAAACACCTTCAGATAAGTAGTCCGTTGTAACGACCAGACAAAAATCGATAACTCGGGCAGACTACCCGTTTCCGCTGTCGAGACTTGTGGAAACTGCAATCTCAACCCTTGGGTAGTAATTACAGCCACACCCAGCTCCGGCTGCCATGTATGCTGCAACCACGATCGAACGCGATCGATATCTGGGGTAGGTATTTCGACGTATAGCAGTTCCATTAATCCGAAAGTGTGGAGAGTATGAGCGATCGCAGTAGCGAGATGGGAGATGGGAGATGGGAGATGGGAGCGAAAAGTGCGGTCTTGGGCTTTGCCCAAGTAGAGCACCTTTTCAAGACAGATGGGAGATGGTGACTGAATTTTTCCCGCCTAGTACTAGTTCAGCAATGCCCAAGCAAAATCTAAAAGGGAGTGAATGCCGCACCCCGCATCTCACAAATCGAACCTTTGGAGGGGGTTTGGGGGAGCGGCTCGCGCTCCTCGGGTTTCCCGAGGGTTTAGCGAGACAAGACAGGGTACCTCCCCCAACGCGGGTGTTAGAGGAGTCTCCCCGATCGGGCGCAAACATCCTAACAACAGGCACCAACAATAATTAAAGCCTTTAGATCGATTAGCCATCGCTAGTTATTGTATTGTACTGAATAACTTCGATCGTTTCGCTCAAATCTCATGCACTTAATTTTGTACAGCAAAATCGGCTGCCACCTTTGCGAAGGCTTAAAAGAAAAAATCGAGCAAATTACCGACATAGACATCCAGCTCGAAATCCGCGAAATCACCACCAATCCCAACTGGTTCGAGCGCTATCAATACGAAATCCCTGTACTATGTTTACAAGCTGGCGGCATCGAACGATCGATCCCCCGCTTCTCACCCCGCGCCAGCGTCCCGCAAGTGCAACAAATTTTACAGCAATACTCAAAATCAGTTGACAGTTGACAGTTGACAGTTGACAGTTGACAGTTATTTTGAGGATATTCATCTACCATTTCTTATGAAACTACGCGAACTCTTAGCCCAGAGTCAGATCGACTACACCAGCGAGCATCCAAATTTAGAACTAGAAGTAACTGGGTTAAAAACCAACTCCCATGCTTGTGCCGCTGGTGACTTATTTATCGGGATGCCCGGTACCCGCGTTGATGGCGGTGATTTCTGGCAAGGCGCGATCGCTTCAGGTGCCATTGGTGCCGTAATTTCACCCGCAGCCGCTAGCGCCCATCCCCCCGCTGCGTCCGATTGCGTCATCGTTGCCACAGACATGGTAGCGGCTTGTGCGGCGCTAGCTGGCACCTTCTACAATCGACCCGCTCACACGCTCAAAATGGTCGGGGTGACGGGCACCAATGGTAAAACCACGACCACCCATATCATCGAATATTTACTCGCCCAGGCGCAGATTTCGACAGCCTTACTCGGTACGCTTTACACCCGCTGGCAAGGTTATCAAAAGACAGCTACTCATACTACTCCTTTTGCTGTCGATCTCCAGCAGCAACTCGCGCAAGCCCTCCATGCGGGAACTCAGGTTGCACTAATGGAAGTGAGTTCCCACGCCTTAGAACAAGGTAGGGTGAAGGGATGCCCCTTTGAAATTGGGGTATTTACCAACCTCACTCAGGATCATCTGGACTATCACGAAACGATGGAGAATTATTTCCAGGCAAAGGCACTGCTATTTAGCCCTGAATATCTCACTGGACGCGCGATCGTCAATTTGGATGATGAGTATGGTAAAAGATTAATCGCCCAAATCCCCCCAGCGCGAGTCTGGAGCTACAGTACGACCGACTCAACGGCGGATCTATGGACGAGCGAACTCGCCTACCAGCAAACTGGCGTCAAAGGGAAACTGCATACACCTCACGGTGAAATCGACTTCAGCTCCCCGCTAGTGGGCGACTACAACCTCGAAAATCTCTTAGCGGCAGTCGGGACGGCATTGCACCTGGGGATGGGGTTAGAGGCGATCGTCGCGGCGATGGCG
>NZ_JANLWO010000103.1:0-8937 GCF_031364565.1 Chamaesiphon sp. OTE_20_metabat_361 | reverse complement strand
TCGTTCATACATCTCCCTCCGCTGCTTGCTTCCGGTGGTGGCAAATAGCGGTGGGGAGATGCAATCTCTCATTCGCCTGCTTTCATCCCACCGCCAAGGCGGGTACACCTATGGCGGGGGAATTCCCGCAGTCCTAGTTAAGTAATCTCCCGCTCCTGCTGAGACTGCCATGCAGCAGCGCGTTCTTGGCGTTCTCGATCGCGGCGTTTGGTTTCTTGCTGCCTGCGGCGGGATGCTGCCATCCGCTGCTGGAGTGCTTCTTGCTCGAAATAGGTTGGCGACATCGGCATTCCTGAGTAGCCATTAGCCGCCAAATTGCGCTATTAGGCTTTGCCAAAACTTTCAAATCGATTTTTGCAGGTATGTTTCTGGCAGCGATAGGGGTAGACATTAATTAAAGATAGCATTCGGTCTGTCAGGTCGATCCGCTGGGAGCGGACTACCTCAGCACAACCGCATTTGGGACACTTGCGATCGACTTGCGTTTTGGAGAGGTTAGAAAGCATCAGGGTAAGAGTTGACTAGTGTGGGTGTCTACTAGTTGTCTAGTTTACTCAATCCCGATCGCATCACCGTACGCTTAATGTATTATTAGTTACTAAAAATTGTCATTAATGCTGGTAATGGCCGATCGATCGAATGATAAATCAGCCAAGTAGCTGAGGCACGCTCTGAGAGAATAAGTGGGTGTCAATTTAGAGGTAGGTATTGGCGAAGATGGCGGCTTGAGTGCGATCGCGCAGATTTAATCGATTCAATAAATTGGTAACGTGATTTTTAACGGTACCTTCGGATATGTATAGCTTCTGGGCAATTTCCCGATTATTGTCACCTTTGGCAATCAGTTTTAAGACTTCGAGTTCGCGCGGCGTTAGTTCGTTGAGTTCGGGCGGTAAAGTAGTCGCTGGTTGCGCTTGCTGGGACATCACTTTGGCAAGCATCCCTGGCGCTAGGTGCGTATAGCCGCGATCTACTGCCCGAATCGCTGCCGCAATTTCCTCAGATGGTGTATCTTTGAGCAGATAGCCTTTGGCACCATTGGCGATCGCGGCTGAGACATAGGTATCATCATCAAAGGTCGTTAATACCAGCACGTTTACCTGGGGAAATTGCTGACAAATTTCGCGAGTGGCGGTCACGCCGTCCATTAGCGGCATCCGAATATCCATTAAGACCACATTGGGATGGAGCGTTCTGACACATTCGATCGCTACTACACCATTTTCGGCTTCACCTACCACACACAGATCTGGTTCGAGTTCGAGCAAAGCTTTTAGTCCTTGTCGAATCAGGTTTTGGTCGTCTACTAACAGAAGCCTAATCATAAAAAATGCGGCATTGCTGGATCGAAGTATGAAATTGCTAGTGATGGAGTTGGGAGTTCGGAGTTTGGAAGAAAGAGGAATCAGTTTGTACAGAAAAGATCCAAAGTCATACCCTAATCCAGCAACGCCAAAAATGCTAAATAGCGGTGAAAGTGCTGAGCGCATTAGGACTGCTTTATTTTCCCATCCTGACTTTCACAAGCAGCCCTATGTGTCGGTCGAGTTTTCCCTAACTCCTAACTCCTAACTCCTAACTCCCAACTCTCTTAAGTCTAATGGTTTACCAGTTTGACATATTATGATGTAATTGGCTGGCGATCGAGCCGAGATATCCATGAGAATTAGCCCGCAGTCGTATTCTGGAGTACCAAAATGATTCATGGCAAAAAAGTGGTCTTTTACGAACTCAACGAAGTACCGCGCAGAGTTTTAGTAGACTACACCACTGCAAATCCGCAGTCGGCACTCGCCCAAATCTTGCGGCAAAGTGCGGTATATGAAACCGTAACTGAAGATAAAGGTCACTTATCACCCTGGATTACTTGGCCGACTTTGCATCGCGGCGTTACTAATGAAAAACATACCATCCAAAATTTCGGCCAAGATTTAGCAGAAATAAATCAAGAGTACCCCAACTATACAGAATTGCTAGCACGCGCTGGCGTGAAGGTCGGTGTATTTGGGTCGCTGCATACATACCCGTTGCCCGCAGACATCTCGCGGTATGCCTTTTATGTCCCCGATACCTTTGCCAATGGTTCGGAATGCTTTCCCGATGCGCTGACCTGTTTTCAAGATTTTAATCTCAAAATGGTGGATTCATCGGGTCGGAATGTCAATAAAGGCTTGAACATTAAAGCCGCATTACCATTTTTGACCAAAGCGCCACAATTGGGCGTCAAACTAGACACCGCCTACCGACTTGCCAAACAAATCGTCTCCGAAAAGATCTGGCCCAGCCGCGTCGTGCGGCGACGGACATCGCAAATGCAGCTAGCTTTCGACCTATTCATGCAGCAGCTCGATCGCCACAAGCCAGATTTATCCACGTTTTTTACCAATCATGTGGCATCATCGATGCACCGCTATTGGCCAGCTAAGTATCCTGATGATTTCCAGGATCTGGAACTAACCCCAGAGTGGCACGCTACTTACAATGCCGAAATTGATTTTACAATGGCTGAAGCCGATCGTCAGCTAGCCAAATTGCTCGCCTTTGTCACCAGCAATCAAGATTATACGCTACTAATCGCCAGCAGTATGGGTCAAGCCGCAGTCGATCGATCTACATCCGTGAAGACTCAATTACTCATTACCGACTTAAGCAAATTTATGACCGCCATTGGGGTCAGTCCCAGTCAATGGCAACCGCGTCGTGCGATGGTGCCGATGTATATGGTCGTCATCGATGATGCCGTTGTGGATGTCGCTCGTGCCAATCTGCGGAAGTTATCGATCGACGGTGCGCCAGTAGAAGTAACTGACTTAGGTAACAATGTTTTTCAAATCTTCTTTCAAGTCGAAAATCCCGATCGATCGCAATTAACAGTTTTACTCGACGGTCGCGTGCAAACCCTCAGTGATGTAGGACTCGGCATCATCGACATCGAAGACGAATCCGGCTCTTATGCCTATCATATTCCTGAAGGAATTTTGCTCGTCTTCGATCCCAGCAACCCAGTTGCCACTGATGGCGGCACGATCTCCACCACCAAAATCGCCCCAGCGATGCTCGCTAATTTCAACGTCCAGCCACCTGCCTACATGGTCTAGAGCTAGCCACCGATTAAAATCGGGGCTAGTGATGCCAAGTCCGCCTGCGCGGACTGAATCTTTATTCCGCGCAGGCAGACTTCGCATCATGAGCAGAGACTTCAGTCTCTAGGCTCTTCCGATCCCGAACTGACTTTAAATCAACTACAACGTCACTCGATCGAATGATTTATCGCCCTCGATCGAGTTGGTAGACTCGATGCAATGGCGATAAGTCGATCGCCGCTAAATTTTCCACCTTTACGGAATGAGGTTATTGTCAAATGTAGTCAATCACAGACCTCAATTGAACTTAGAAGACTTTCCACTGAAAAAGTTCCGAGCAATTCGCAGGCTGCTTACATATATTAATATATTAATTATTAAACCCCGTCGTACAGACAAGGAGCGCAATCATGTCATTCAATTCTCAACCCGACGACCGCGACAATTTATCTGAAGCTGAATTAATGGATTGCCTCCTTGCAGCTACTACTACTGAGTATCCATGGAATCCAGCCGACCCAGACACTGCGGACTATTATACCCAAACCGATAGTCAGTTTAATTTAGATGATTGGTCGGAAGCGGAGATTGCCGATCGATCGAGCGCTTTTTTTACGCAGATCCAGTCATGTTGGGACACTACCAGCGCGGCTCCAGTCAGTCCCCTAGCCGCCATCAGCGAGCGATTTGGTACCCGAGTACCCCAGCAGTGGCTCGCGCAGATTGCGGCCAATGTCGGCGCACTAGCGACTAGTAACCTAGAGCCAGTCGAGCAACTAGTCAAAGCGGTAGGCGATTTGCTATCAAATTGGGCGACTGACGATCTGTTGGTGATGGCGCGTCCTTACGCTTATGCCATGCGGTGCAATCCTGGCGTTGACGAACCCGATAACATTGTCAGACCCTTAGCTTGGGAGCAGTTATCCGAGTTAGAGCGGGCAAAATTCACCATGCTTATTGCTCGATATGCGATCGATTCGCTGTAATTGTCGGGGGATGGGGTGGGGTAAATAAATCGGTAAAGTGGCGAATTTTGTTTTCGACTTCCAGCCATTCTTGTGCCGATTGGGAGCCAGTAACGATCCCCGCACCTGCAAATAATAATAACCGATCGCCAGTAACTAGTCCCGATCGAATTGCCACGGCAAATTCCGTATCATCATACCCGACCCAACCGACAGGTGCCGCATACCAACCGCGCTCGAAGGGTTCTAATTCGTGAATTAGTTTTAAGGCTTGGGGACGGGGGAAACCCCCTACTGCGGGGGTGGGATGGAGCAGTGGTAGGATCTGGGCATCAGTTAGTTCGGCGGTGAGGATGCCTTGACATTGGGTATATAAATGTTGCACCTTGTTGAGTTTGAGAATACTGGCTGACGGCTCGATCGTCACGGCATCGCAGATTTGGGCTAAGATTGCTCGTAAATTATTTACGACTAATTGATGCTCGTGAATGTCTTTGGGTGAGTTGCGTAATTCATCACTCAACTGTCGATCCAGTTCGCTAGATGTGCCCCGCTGGCGCGTACCCGCGATTGCTTCAGTTGCTAATAATCGATCGTGGCGATAATACAGTCGTTCGGGAGAGGTACCGATAAAAGCCGTCTGAGGGTCGGTCTGAAAGCAAAAATGATAGCTGGGGTAGTTATGCGGTTGGAGTAATAGTAAGAGAATTTGGGGCTGGAGATCGCTGGCAAATAGCAGCGTCGATTTTCGTGCCAAGACGATTTTTTCGAGCTGGCGGTCGGTAAATTTCGCCAGTGCTAAGTTAATATTTTGTTGCCACTGGTAGCGGTCGGGAGTATCGACGCGAGCGATTTGGACGGGTGTTGCGACGGTGACTGGTAGCTGAGTTAGATCGACTCGGCGCAACTCAACTAAGATTTGCGCTAATTCTCGCTCCCAATGTGCCACATCCGGCGTACCGAAAAAATTACAAGCAAAAAAAGTCCCACTTTCATCCATCCAGATTTCAAATCTCGGCACCACAAAGCGATAGTTGCCAAATGATTTCCAGCTCGGATCGATCTGGCGATTTTGACTGAAACCAATGCCGCCGTAGTAGCGAACTCGGGGGAAAAGTGGGGATAATTTTTGTCTCAATCGATCGAACACAGCCGGATAACTAATCGGCAGATCCCCTGCTACCACATCCAAAGTCCCAATCCCCGCCATCGTAAATCGACCGTGACGGTCCGACCAATAAGTTTTGCTAGCTGCTGTTTGCCGTGCTAGCCAGTGTAAGGGTTCTAGGTGCGGAACTTGCACTTCAATGCGCAAAATTCGTCCCTCTATTGCTAGAGGGACGATTGCAGTGGCATCAAAAAAACTTTTAATCTGGGTGGCTATCTTCAGATACAGATCCATTACGAGCTACTCACTTCCCACCCAAAAAATAGACATTTGCAATTCACTATCCACTATCCACTATCCACTATCCACTATCCATACCAGATGTCTAACTTGGGTTCGTTCCATAGTCGTCGGCTCGGGGAACCCGAGCCGTGGAAACAAAGGCGGGACGAACTCCGCAATTTGTCACTGGGAAGGGAGCTATGAGTGACGATTAGGATTGCTCCTCCCGTTGGCGAAGAGCCATCTCCTCTGGAGAATCGAGCAGCGGCGTCGGTAAGGTACTAATCATCGGGGCAACAATCGGCTCTGAGGCTCGATCGAGGGCGGCTACAGCCACATTACTCGGATTGACAATCCCACCCGAAATCACGACTTTAAATGCGTCCTCGATCGACATTGCCAAATCTAGCACATCATTTTCGTTTACCACTGCATACCAGCCAGTAGCGGGATTGGGTGTCGTTGGAATAAACAGATTTAACATGCCTGGAGGCATTTGGGACTGAATCTCACTATCGAGCGTGCCCGTCACAAAAGCTAGCGCCCAAATTCCTCGACGCGGATATTCTACCAATACGACGCGGCGGAATTTGTTGCCGGAGTCGCGCAGCAGCGTCTCTAAGAGTTGCTTGAGTGTTTTGTAAACCGCACCAGCTAAGGGAATGGCTTGTAATAACCGTTCGCCGACATCCAAGAGCCACTTGCCCGCAATATTCCGCGCCATCAAGCCAATTAACAGGATGATTAACAGCGGTGCTACTAAGCCGACTAATAAATTCAACAAGTAGACTAGAACTGGATCCAAGCCATCAAACGGTGCGATCTGCTTGGGGATGCGAGTCAAAAAATTAACGACCCACGTCGCCACATTAATCGACAACCAGATGGTCGTAGCGAGTGGAATCGCCACTAGCAACCCAGCGATCAAATCATTTTTTAAGTCCTGCTTGAAATGTTGGAACACAAATCTCTGACTCTCTAGTTACGATCGGTCATGTCGATCTTGTCTACTCATACTATACAAAGCTTTACCGAATCTGGGGAAGGGGTAACTTCCAGTATCCCACAGTTTCAAGCTCATCCACTTAGTACTGAGGGCATAAATTTTAGTGCTATTTAGGAAAGAGATGGGAGATGGGAGATGGGAGGTGCAAGGATTTCAATAGTGACTGAATTTGTGCCACTTAATACTAAATATATGAATAAAGGGTTAGGAATACTGAAGATGCTTAAAGTATACTCCGATTACCCATTATCCATTACCCATTATCCATTACCCATTACCCATTACCCATTACCCATTACCCATTACCCATTACCTATTTAAGAACGCGTCTGAGTCCCGTCCAGCCGATCGTGATATAAGCAACAGCGAGGAGAACGCTGGCTAAACTAGTCCTGACACCAGTTTGAATCATTCTATTACTGACTTGATTTTCGCGTTTTTGTCTTTGGATTTGGAGATTTTGCTCGGATTTTTGGGCAAATTTCTTGGGATCTGTCAGTAACAATTTATTGAGCTGAAGATTTGCCAGCCGTTCGCCTTGAGCTTGTCCGCTGGCGATCTCGCGATCGATGGTAGTAATTTGCTCTTTGACTTTATCCTTGCTCAGAGCATCGATCTGTTGCAGATTACCTTTGATGCCTTGTTGAATCTGCGTTACCTCTTCGCCAATTTTTTTGAGATCCTGGGATTTAAAATCATTAGTGGTAATCAGTTGAAAGGGAATAATCAAGACGAAAATCAATCCCAACAAGCTAGCAAGCGAGAAAGTCGCGATCCGGCGCATACTGCCCCGATCTCCACCATCTTCGGTGGAAACGATCTCAATCCAATCACCAGCGACCACAAAAGCAATACCCACTAATGGTAGTAGTCCGCGATCGACTAGTTGACTAGTAGCATAAAGCCACCATCGACTGCCTTCTAACACTAGATTTTCTGGTGGAAAACATAGCATGAAAACTAAATCGATCAGAGAAGATAAAATCAGTACTGCACCTGCGGTTTTAAGCGCCAGGGGGGTTAGAAAACTACTAACAATAGGTTGCATAGTCTAAATTATTGAGATGTGCCAGATGTACGCTCCGACCAGTGAGCGATTGGTAAATGCGTCGTGTAAGGATCTAAAAACTTAGATTATCTTGTTTTGGGTAAGTTCCCCGCGATTTGCTGAGGCAACGCTTCGCGAACGTCACCAAGTCTCGCCTAAAATCTAATTACTCAGTTTATCTGTTATCTCGCGCTTTATGACTCCCAAAGTTGACATTTATTCCGATCTACAGGCACTAATAGCCGCAGCCCTAGAGACGATCGTCACCCGCATCCATACCGCCATTAACGAACGTCAGACTTGTTCGATTGCTCTCTCTGGTGGTTCGACGCCACAGCCATTGTATGCGGCATTGGCTCAAGCTGATTTACCATGGGACCGAATCCAGATTTTTTGGGGTGACGAACGCTATGTGCCAGCTACCGACCCCGATAGTAACTATGGCATGGCTAAGCGCGTCTGGCTCGATCTGGTACCGATCCCAGCCGCAAATATCCATCCAATGCCAACGCACTTCGATCGACCGCAACTAGCCGCCGAGGAATACGAGCGTCAGACCTTAGCTCAGTTTGGGCTAGAAACTGGGTCGATTCCCGTTTTTGACATTATCCTACTGGGGATCGGCGATGATGGGCATACAGCCTCTTTATTCCCCCATACAGCAGCTTTATCAGTCGCAGATCGACTGATAACTGTCGGCGATAAAGATGGGCAACCTCGGATTACTTTTACCTTTCCCCTGCTCAATCGCGCCCGGTGTGCGATCTTCTTGGTCGCAGGCGCTAGCAAACAACCCGCGCTAGCCGAAATCTTTGCACCTACGGGTGACATTCATACTTATCCATCGCGCGGCGTCCAACCTCAAGGCGAATTGCTCTGGCTGCTAGACGCAGCCGCTGGCGAGCGGCTAGCTCCTCGCTAAATCTACCCTTGTGTAGTAGCAAGTACATAAAGATTGAATGCCTATTTCTGGTAAAATCGAGACAGACCAAGTCTCTAAAATGTCCGGTCTTATCTACCCCGATCGGACCAACTTCGCAAGTAGAGTGCCTGTTCGAGACAGTATCCCAAAATTGATGAAAACAGCCTCAAAACTTACTTCTAAGTACCAAAACTATCCACTATTCACTATTCACTTAAGACACTGTCTTGATTCGCTGTCTTGACTGAAACACATGCGGAGGTGCCCTCCGCATGATTTCAGTCGCTAAACTGTCGGGAACCCCGACGAGCGCGAATCGCTAGTAAACTTGTTTTAATACAAGACGTGAGTAAGCATAAGTCTCTAAAAATTAACATCAGATTTTTATGATTGTCTGTCCGAACTGTAAGCACGATAACCCTGAAGGTGCCACTAACTGCGAAGCTTGTTATACAGCCTTGCCAGCAACCAAAGCTTGCCCAAACTGCGGTGCATCAATTCAGCTTGATGCTACATTTTGCGG
>NZ_JANLWO010000102.1:0-2732 GCF_031364565.1 Chamaesiphon sp. OTE_20_metabat_361 | reverse complement strand
TTCATATACTCGAGCCGAAGTCCCATCGGCATGGTAGTCAATCTCATCGACGGTATAATCGGCGACTTGTCCCGGCTCGACACTATAAGAAATCGTCGGTTTGATGCGCTCTTTGACGATCTCACAGTCGATCGAGCCGATTGTCACTTGACACTGGTTGGCAAATGTGGTAAAGGTATCGATTACCTGATCGAGGCTCTTATAATGGTCGGGATGATCGAGTTCGATATTCGTAATTATCCCGATTTTGGGTGAATGCTTGACGAGGGAACCGTCAGACTCATCGACTTCGGCGACAAAATATTCACTGTTGCCAACTCGGGCATTGCCATCCCAAGCTGTGACTTCACCACCGACGACAATTGTCGGATCGACACCAGCTTCTACTAGCATGTAACCGATCGCGCTGCTAGTTGTAGTCTTACCGTGAGTACCTGCCACGCCGATACTCGTGTATTCCCCAATCAGAGCGGATAATACATCCGATCGATGAAAGATCGGACACCCTTGCGCCAACGCCGCTCTCAATTCGCTATTAGTTTTACCAATGGCCGTCGAGCAGATGATTTGCGGCGTTTGTCCAGATGGGTGGTTATCAAAAAAATCTAAATTACTCGCATCCTGACTCAGGAAAATGTGCGCCCCAACTGACGCCAACTTTTGAGTGATGTTTGTCGATTTGAGATCGGAACCAGATACTGGCAACCCGCGTCTTGCTAGTACATAAGCCAGCCCTGACATCCCAATCCCCCCAATCCCGATAAAATGAATCGGACGACCGCCAAAATCAATAGAACTACCCATAATATTTTCTCACCAGCCAGATAGAGCGACCCTTACCAACAGGCGTTATCATAGCAATAATTGTTTGTTTTCGATCTAAATTTTTTGGTGTAGTCATACAACATGAGTATCGATTTGGATCTAAAGCCAAATTCGCTAAATCTCCTTTGATGAGAGTACCCTACAAGGCTAGCAGCTAAATTCCAGCAAGCTTTGACCACTCGATCGAGCTAGCCGATCGTCAAGATCGTCGCTTTTAATGGAATAACTATACCAAATTTCATCAAATAGTCCAGATCTTTAGATAAAGTTACATTCTATTAGTACCAAAAAGCTAGACTTCGGCTGTGAATATTGGCGATCGCCACTTCGTTCCAGTCGCGCTGGTCGATAGTAAAATAGATATATGAGCGAGAAAGAAAAATCAGATAGTATCAAAATTGTTGCCGACAATCGGCAAGCTCGGTTTCTGTACGAAATCCTCGAAACTTACGAAGCGGGGATCGAGTTATTAGGGACAGAGGTAAAATCGATTCGCGCAGGCAAAGCCAATCTGCGCGATGGTTATGGCTTATTGAGACAGGGACAGATCTGGCTGCTCAATGCCCATATTTCACCGCACAATAGCACCAGCGCCTATTTTAACCACGAACCAACGCGCACCCGCCGAATGCTAATGCACAAAGCAGAAATCCGCAAGCTAATCGGCAAAGTCGAGCAGCAGGGGTTAACTTTGGTGCCGTTGAAGATGTATCTCAAGCGCGGGAAGGTCAAAATTACGATCGCGTTAGTACGCGGTAAGAAGCTTCACGACAAGCGCGACGACCTCAAGAAGAGAGACGATAAACGCGATATGGATCGCGCGATGAAACGCGGTTAAGCATCGAAAAATCGGTTTATATAACCGACGATCTTGCCCTCACCCCCAGCCCCTCTGTCTTGTCTCGCTAGACCCTCGGCAAAGCCGAGGAGCGCGAGCCGCGCCCAAACTTGGGAGCGGCGTTTTTATGTCTAGGGTTCCCCCCGAATAAAAAAGCGGATTGATTTTCGGTCGGGTTTCCCGACCATGAAAATCAACCAAGCAACGACAAGACAGAGGGGAGCCAGAGCCAGAGGCGAAGGCGGGGTGAGGGCGACGGGGTTTCGCTAGCAAAAGAAGTCTATGCAAGACGGATTTGGTATTATTACTGGCTAGCAGACTTTTAGCGACTTACGACTGGATCTAGCCATTCTAAGATTTCGCGTTTGAGTTGGTGTAAATCGCGATGAACTTCTTGCTTGAACCATTGCCCGATCGCATCGAAAGGGGTAAAAAATTGGGGATTGAGTTGTACTTGAAAATCTTGACCCAAGGGCGTCAGATGACTGCCATTAATCTTCAGCATCGACACCTGTCCGGGGAAAATCTGCTTGAGAGTTTGACCGAGCGTGTATGACTGATCGATCGTATCATTACTAAACTTGACGATTAGATTGCGGGGAACATCATAATATCCCGAAATTAATTCTAAAGTTTCTTGAGGATTGGGTGTAAATTCCACATTGAATTCCTGCGGCATCTGACCCATTAAGGGGACGGCATCACGAGCCGAGAAATTATTAAATGAAATCAAAATATTGCCAGTACGCTTGACATCGTACAAGCTACCGATCAGTAGATGGAGCTTACAGCCCATACTATGTCCGACCCCATAGACAGGTAAAGAACTAGTTGGTAAATAACGGCGATCTTGTAATAAATCTAAGGTATCTTCAAATCGATTGTAGACATCACAGGCGATCGCCCGATGATCGAAAGTATTGATAAATGGGGTCGCGATCGTCGCGTAGCCCTGTTTGCCCAAATCTTCTAATAATAAGCGATAGGTGAGATGGGGCGCGGCGGCGACAAATGCACCGCCTAAAAAGTGAATGACCGCACGCGGCTGACGTGGAATATAGACCCAATT
>NZ_JANLWO010000069.1:0-6029 GCF_031364565.1 Chamaesiphon sp. OTE_20_metabat_361 | reverse complement strand
GTTACGGCAACCAGAGCAAAGCCGCCGTCATGAGCCACTTGATGCGGATTAGCTTTCCCGCTAGTAACGATACGCCTGTCGAATTTGCCCGCCAAGTCAGAGCCGCGAAAATTAGTGAAGAAAAGCTGATTCAATTTGCCTTCTTCGTGCCCCAATGGGTGAATTATATCCAACAAGCCATCGATCTCCCTGGCTTTGCCGAAGGAGTCTGGTGGATTCACGCTCATACTAAAGATAATAACTGGTCGGTCGAACAGGATGTGCGGGAAATCTGGGTGGCGCAGATTGCCGAACGCACTCCGCTTTCGGCAGCTAGTCTAGTCGATGGAGCCGTTGATGTGGAATGGTTTGGGCGGGTTTACGCCACCTTGGGCGCAGAGCGTTGGCAACAGTTGGATAAAGCCGCTCAATATGCCTCCAACGGTAGCGGACATCAAAGGGCGAAACAGTTTGCTAGTGCCATGTTAGGACAGATTGAGAAAGGAGAATTACTCGATCGAATCCTCAAAAAACGCCATCAAGATTCCATCCGCGCCCTCGGATTGTGCCCCTTAGATCCAGGCAAAAAACGCGAACCCGACATCCTGAGTCGCTATCAAACCTACCAAGAATTCCTCCGCACCAGCAAAAAATTTGGCTCCCAACGCCGCGCCAGCGAAAAACTCGCCGTCGAAATCGGCATGGAAAACCTCGCCCGTACCGCCGGATTCGCCGATCCGCAACGGCTCCAATGGGCGATGGAAGCCGCCGCCATTGCCGATTTGGTCGAAAAACCGCAGGTAGTCTCGATTGAAGATACCACGATCGCCTTGAGCATCACCACCACAGGCACCCCCGAAATTACCATTACCAAAGCCGGAAAAACCCTCAAAGCCATCCCCGCCAAACTGAAGAAAAATCCTGAGATTGAGGCTTTAGTCGATCGGAAACAGAGTATCGTCAAACAAGCCTCCCGAATGCGGATTTCCCTCGAACAGGCAATGGAGCGCGGCGATGCCTTCACCAAACCAGAACTCCACCAACTCGCCCAGCACCCCGTCCTCGCCCCGATGCTGCGCCAACTCATCCTCATCGCCACCACTGGCAACGAAATCGGCTACCTCGAACCCAACGGCACCGAACTAGTCTCACCCCACGGCAAAGTCCCAATTACCGCCGCAAAATTCCGCATCGCCCACCCCCACGATCTCCTGACTACTAAAGAATGGCAAATTTGGCAACAAGAATGTTTCACCACCGCCCGCCAGCAGCCCTTCAAACAAGTCTTCCGCGAACTTTATGTCGCAACTACAGCCGAACAAACCAAGACGGGTTCCAAACGCTATGAAGGGCATCAAGTCAACCCGCGCCAAGCGATCGCCCTATTCGGACAACGCGGCTGGATCTCCTCCCCAGACGAAGGCTTGCGCCGCACCTTCCACAAAGAAGGACTCATCGCGATCGTCTCCTTTACTAACGGCTACTACACCCCCCTCGAAGTCGAAGGCTTGACGATCGACAGGCTTAACTTCTACCAGCGCGACGAATGGAAACCCCTCCCCCTCGCTGACATCCCCCCACGCATCTTCAGCGAAGTCATGCGCGATCTCGATCTCGTCGTCAGCGTCGCCCACATCGGCGGAGTAGATCCCGAAGCCAGTGCCTCAACCGTCGAAATGCGATCGAGCATCCTCCGCGAAACCTGTCGCCTGATGAAACTAAATAACGTCCAAATCCAAGGCTCTCACGCCCTCATCAATGGCGAAATCGGCACCTATTCGGTACATCTCGGCAGCGCGATCGTCCATCGGCAACCAGGCGGCGCACTCTGCATTCTCCCCGTCAGTTCCCAACATCGCGGACGACTATTCTTACCCTTCGTCGATGACGATCCGAAGACAGCAGAAATCATGTCGAAGGTGTTGCTGTTGGCAAAGGATAAGGAGATTCAAGATCCGACTATTCTAGAGCAGATTTTGGCTAAGTAGTTAAATTTCAAAAAAATTAAGGTAGTTGTACTATGTCTTCTTCTCGATCGAATAATAATTTGCCTTTGGGTTACTCGTTAAGAGTAGCTACTCAACAAGATCATCGAGTTTGTAGGGTAGGCACTGCCCACCATCTAGATTTCAAGCTTTTCTAGCAGATATTTATACTTGGATGCCGATCTAAATGCGCTCGATCGAATCCAGCAGTATCGATCGAGTTTTACTTACGACCTCTATTTGGTTTGCAATCTACAAACCCGATCGCTTCACTATCCAAATATCCAGCCAAAGCCATCTCAATCACCGCCTCAACTGGAAAATCGATCTCTTTCGATCTATTTATAAACGCTACTCTAATTCGTTCTGGCAGATTTTCTAAAATCGCCTGAGCAGCAGTTGGCGTAAGTTCTTCTAATGTCTGAGATTGCATAGCTTTAATTCTCCATCGGAATCTTAACGTTATACGGTGGTTCTGTTGCCCTGAGTAAAATAGCCTCTAGCTCTAATAATAACCCTGGTTTCCCCCAGCGGTCGAGTCTTTCTATGGCAATCCTCACATCATTAGGCTGATAAAGATCGAGCCACGCCCAAGTAAATGATTTATGTCCCCCATTAAACCGAGTACTCAGATCGTTTGTCTTGCCCAAATACAAGAGTCCATCGGTGCGATGGCGAATCGCATAAATACCAGGCGCACGAGGCAAATGATTGAAGGTTCTATTTATCTCTAGACACAGCTCGAAATCTTTAAATGCCAATCGATTCAGTATTTCTTGCGCCTGTTGCTGTAAATCGGTCATTAATCTGAGCTAGAAGAACAAAAATACATCGTAACTGAAGATATAAGCGGAATGACCATCTTCAGGTAAAGTGAATACAATATCTCCCCTAACCATTTACGCGCCTTTCTTTTCTAGCATTGCTTTAATTTGAGCTTCATCTTCATCGCCAGCAGCTTCCCACCGATCGAATTCAGCATCCAATTCTTCATTCTCCCGAATAGCTAACTCAATTTCCTCTGGGTGTACGGTAGCATACACCCAAGCATTCGTTAAATCGGTTGCTGATATAGTTGGATAATCTTTCAGAAGTTGAGCTTCGCTAATACCTAAATTCCGAGCATTTACCAATACCCAGACTGGAATTCTGGTGGAAGAAATACAAGCATCTCCACCACACACGCCCCCGACTTGGTTTGCAATCTACAAACCCGATTGCTTCACTATCTAAGTATCCAGCCAGAGCCATCTTGACTACCGCCTTAACTGGAAAATTTATCTCGATTCGATTGAGTCTCGATCGCAGCACTATTCCCGCTGAGTTATACTGACAGTAAGACTTTAGACTGATTTTCGCTCTTATGAATCTAACTCTAAAACCCGAACTAACAAAATTTATCCAGCAAGAAATCCTTACTGGTAAATATGCTAACCCCGAAGAAGCGATTGAGGTAGCACTAAACCTCCTAAAATCTAAAAGTGCTACCGACCGATTAGCTACCGAACTCCGCGAAAAGATCGATAGCGCAGCGGCTCAACTCGATAGCGGGGAAGGGTTGAATCCAGAAGATGTGTTAGCAGGGTTGAGAGCTAAATTACGAACAGAAAATCCTTGGCTGGCTGTTGCTGGTAATCTAGTAGACGATCCATTTTTCGATGATTATGTAGCTGAGATCGATCGCTATCGGACAGAGAGCGCCAGAGCAAGAGGAAATAATTCAATGGATAACTCATTAATCTATGCAGATATCATCGAAAATACTTTAAAAGAAGCAACAAGACATCAGCCTCGGATTCAGTCAATTCGACTCTATCCTGTATGCGATCGAGATTCAGGTAACTTCTTAATTCTGGCGACTGGCTGGGATAAAAAAGCTTGGATTAATACAATCTTATTTCATGCTCGTTTAGTGGATGAGAAGATCGCGATCGAAGAAGATAATTTTGAAGAGGGGTTGACCTCTATGTTGATTGAGGCGGGTATCGATGCGAAAAATATCCATACCAGTATGCCTCAACTATCGATCGTGTAGTTACAGCTTAAAAAAGATCGAGTATTACTCACGCTGAGAATTATAAATACAGCCTAAAACTAATAGATTATATATGTGGTTAGTTGGAATTATTGTCTGTTTTGGGTGGATTTTTTCACTGTGCCTGCATGAATTTGGACACGCGATCGTAGCTTATTGGGGTGGTGATACCTCCGTTAAGAGTAAAGGATATCTAACGTTCAATCCGCTCAAATATACCGATCCTGGCTACAGTTTGGTGCTACCCGTCCTCTTTCTACTCATGGGTGGAATTGGCTTGCCTGGTGGCGCTGTCTATATCAACCAGCATAAATTAAGAAATCGCTGGTGGCAAAGTGCGGTATCTGCCGCAGGGCCGAGTGCTAATATCTTAATTGCACTTGGATTGGCAATTCTATTAGGGACAGTTACAGAGCAAAATTTACTTGCAGAAGACCGCCTTAATCCAGAAGTATTTTGGGCGAGTAGTTTAGCTTTTTTAGTTTACTTACAAATTTTTGCGGCGATTTTTAATTTATTACCGATGCCGGGACTCGATGGCTATGGAATGCTCGAACCTTGGTTGCCAGAACAGCTCCGAGTTAAATTTAATGGTTTTCGGAAGTATAGTACTCTAGTTATTATCGGCTTATTCTGGTTCGTTCCGGCTTTTAATTATTTTATTTTCAACTTTGTTAGTCTGCTTACTAGTGCATTACACGTACCAGACTTTTTAGTGAGTAATGGTTCGGCTGTATTTCGAGAACCAATTAATAAAGCGATCGCGTTGGCAATTTTAGTCACAATGGGCTGGGGACTAAACTCTCCTGAAAATAGAGCGATCCAAGCAGGTAAGAACTTAGTTAAGAAGACGCAATATCCAGCCGCGATCGAGTGTTTCGATCGAGCGATTAAAATCAGACCGGATGGAGCTGAAGCTTGGCGGCAAAAGGGTTACTGTTTATCGCAGATGGATGTATTTGACCAGGCGATTAGTTGTTATCAAAAAGTCATCGAGATCGACGAGAGTAATGAGTCTGCTTATTTAGGTCTGGGTCTCAATTTTTATAGTCTTGGAAAATATGAATCAGCCATCTTTTATCTGGAAAAGCTCATTAAACTAGATCCCCAACATAGCGATGCTTATTATTATCTAGGATTGTCTCACCAGCGCTTGCAAAATATCGTGCTTGCAGATGAAGCATTAAGTAAAGCAATAGCACTATCCCCGCACAATAGCTCATTCCTACATGCGAAAGCCGAGCTGATGTACAACCTGAAAAATTATCCAGCCGCGATCGAGACATATCAAGCTTTGGTGAAGATCGAACCTCAAAATGCAACTGGCTGGTACGATCTAGCTTGTTGTTATGCCTTGCAAGATCGGCTAGATTTAGCCCTGCACCACCTCCAAAAAGCGATCGAATTAGAGCCAGAAAAGTTAAAAAATTCGGCGCGTAACGATGCCGACTTTGCATTGCTGCATGACAATGTACTTTTTAAAAACTTAGTCACATAGCAGATCTCGATCGACGGCTGAAATAATGGATCGAATTCAAGCAACATTACAAGCAGTCTGGGGTTATGACGAATTGCGATATCCCCAGCGAGAAATCATCGAATGTCTCCTTGCCAATCGGGACGCCCTAATTGTGATGCCGACTGGCGGTGGTAAATCTCTATGCTTCCAAATTCCCGCTCTATTGAGCAGTGGCGTAACTCTAGTGATTTCGCCCCTAGTTGCCTTGATGGAAAATCAGGTACAAGAATTGACCGCCAAAGGAATAGCGGCGGGGCTGCTGCATAGCGAACTGTCCACCACCCAGCGTAAGCAGTGTCTGCAAGCATTGGAACTTCAGCAACTGCGGCTGCTATATATTTCACCAGAAACTTTACTCACGCCGCCAGTCTGGGCGCGATTGTGCGCTCCTCAGTTGCGGATCGATCGACTGATCCTCGATGAAGCGCACTGTCTCGTCCATTGGGGTGAAACCTTTCGTCCCACCTATCGCCGCTTAGGGGCTGTGCGTGATGCCTTAATTCGATCGAAG
>NZ_JANLWO010000064.1:0-2807 GCF_031364565.1 Chamaesiphon sp. OTE_20_metabat_361 | reverse complement strand
ATAAGGGTTTAGAGTCGATTTCGCTCTGGTCGATCGCTGCTGAGGATCTGAGTGAGTTTGTTTCAATCCCTATAAGGGTTTAGAGTCGATTTCGCTGGCGGGAGCCTGAAAACCTTGTGTGATTTGGTTTTCAAGGTACATTAGCGCGAATAAATCAATAATAACATTCAAATTGACGATCGCCTATAAATCGAACCTTTCGATCGAGCCTGAGATGCTTGAATACGAAAGCTTCTAGCCACTGCGCGGATGAAGATTTCATCAAGATCCTTAAAACCCGCCTCAGCCAAATCATCCAGCCGCTGTTGCAGATCTCCATCACCAACACCTACCCATTCGCGCATCAAGCGAAAAATATCGTCTCATCTCGCACCGTCTCACCACCAATCCGCTCCACTTTGGGATGACAGCAAGCACACAGAAAGTAGAACCGAATACTATCCTCCTCTGGCTTAATCATCTTACTCAATCGCGCCCTGAGCTTTGCATATTGACTATCCGTGACATCGCACTCAAACACACTATACTGCATCCACTGACCGTAAGACTTCAACATTTTGTGAATTTTAGTACGGCGTTTGTCTTCAGAAATATCATAAGAAATCACCATGAACATAGGGACGGGGGGGGATAAATGGGACAGAAGGGAAATTTATTTGAGAATGAGGGGTGGGTATTTGTCAGTTTCAGACATCAGATATTTACCCAGCAATCGCGCTTGAAGCTCAAAGGCTTCCTGGTAAGTACATTGTTTCTGCAATACAGGATGCTTGAATTTCGACTGCTTCTTTTGCTCGTACAACCGCAAAAAAGTCTTTCTACCTTCATTTGATAGTGATACGGCATTGCTCAACGGTTCGGTTGTGAAATCACCCACCGTTAGCATCTTCCGATTTAAAGCCGACAACACCATCGCATCAACCACCAACGGTCGAAATTCCTCCATCAAATCTAGCGCCAAAGATGGTCTTCCGTAGCGTTCGGTATGTAAATAGCCTAAATATGGATCGAAACCAACAATATTAATCGCGCTTTGAATGTCGTGTGCTAAGAGTGAATAACCGAAACTCAATAAAGCGTTGACGGGATCTGTTGGCGGACGACGATTGCGAGATTTAAAACTAAAACCCTCAGCGCGAATTAACCGCTCGAAACTCCCAAAGTAAGCCGCACTACCAGCCCCTTCTAGGCCACGTAACGAGTCGATCTGCTCTGTGCGATCGATTGGCTCGATCGCTCGTTCTAGGCGGGTTATTGCCGCTGCTAGCTCAATTTCGGGATGTTCTCTTTGAGCGCGAAGTAAGGCAATCCGATAATTTTTGAGTTTGCCGCGTACAAAACCACGCACGACATGAATCGCTTTGGCTCGATCTTCGCGGGCGGCTGCCCATTGTGCCGACCTAATGAAGATATTCTTAGTTAGAGGTGGTTCTAGACAGCCCAGGTATTTACCCGTTCTAGTCAGGAATGTGAGGGGGATTTTGCGATCGAGTAATTCCATCAATAATGCGGGTGAAACTGTGGCTCGTCCCATAATTACGACTCCTTCAATTTTGATGAGGGGGACATCGAGGAGGAGAGTTTTCTCATGTTTGACGTGCAAGCGTTCGTCAATTTTGCCGATGAATGAGTCTTCTTGAGTGATATAAACTGTGCCCATAGTTTTCCTGGTTTGGTTTGTTTGAGTTGTTGCGGAGATCTTTACCCCACCCCAACCCTCCCTTTATAAAGGGGAGGGAGTTAGAGCCTCCCCTTTATAAGGGGGGTTGGGGGGTAAAAGTCTCCGCCGAAGTCAGTCTTGATGTGCGTGGTTCCTCCCTCGCTCATTTTTAATCTTCTTGATATTTGGTTACTTTGCTTGCTGCTTTGGGGAGGCATTGAGTCTGGAGGCTACAGCCTTGACAGCGAGGATTGTAGATGGGTTTGGGCATTTTACCTGTGGCTAAAAGTTGGCGAACCGATGCGATCGATCTAATCGTACTATTCCGCAAAGTTTCATCAAGCTCGACTAATTGACGTTGATGAGAGTGGAAATAATAGATATAACCTCGATCGATCTGTCTCCCAGTCATTTCTTCTAAACAGAGAGCTTGGGCGCAAACTTGTAATTCATCATTAGCAAATTCACCTTTGGCACTGCGCTTATATTCGACTGGGTAAATTTGTCCATCTTGCTCCTCGATTAAATCTGCTTTGCCGATTAGTCCATATCGATCGGATTTGAGCCAAATTGCCCTGACTTGCCAAGTTTCTTCTCGATGACTATCACCGACTGTATGCACGCGATCGTGTAAAGTAGTGCCTTCGATCGTATATTGATTATCAACAAATTCACCCGCACAAAACATCCGCCAACAGCGATGGGGACAGTAATTATATTGATTGAGCGAGGCAATAGAAATGTAGTCAGTTTCAGTTTTCATAAGCGGCGTGTCATCCCCATCCCCATTGGTGTTTTCCTACCTACTCCGGCATAAAGAGCAAAATCCGTCAAAGCATTCAATTGTTTGATTTGGAGCGGTGAAATATCACCCATGATTTGATACTTGACATCGCCGACAGTACCGATAAATTTACCGATATAGTCATTACTTACTTCGGTACGGATGTCGAAGGCACTAGGAAAGATCGATCCGATTGCTAGATCTGTCATTTCAATTTCACTATATTTCAACCACTTAGAAAGAAGCGAATTAAATATACATTCTCGCGTTGGTAAAGCACTATCAAAACTTCCTTGACGAAAACTCGTAGGTGTCACAAAAGTCAACCGTAAGGTACGATTATGGTCGGAGGCTCGATCGAAT
>NZ_JANLWO010000070.1:0-5916 GCF_031364565.1 Chamaesiphon sp. OTE_20_metabat_361 | reverse complement strand
CATTAATTGGGAAGTTAAGCCAGGAGATCGAATCGGCTTAGTAGGTGCAAATGGAGCGGGTAAATCTACCCAGATGAAGATTATTGCTGGACAGATCGAACCCACCAGCGGCGAAATCATCCGCCCCAATAGTCTGAATATCGCCTATCTCAACCAAGAATTTGATGTCGATCCGACACGCACTGTTAAAGAAGAGTTATGGCAAGCATTTGGTGAAGCCAACCGCGTCCACTCCGAACTTGACAAAATCCACCATCAGCTAGAAACCGCTGGCGGTGATGAATTGGATGCACTGCTCAATCGGATGGATAAGTTTCAAAGATTGTATGAAGCTTTAAATGGTTATGCCCTCGAAGCTGAAATCGATAAGATCTTACCAGAAGTAGGCTTTGAGCTAGAAGATGCCGATCGATTGGTAAGTGCTTTTAGTGGTGGTTGGCAGATGCGGATGAGTTTAGCCAAAATCTTGCTGCAATTTCCCGATCTGTTACTACTCGATGAGCCGACAAACCATCTAGATTTAGAGACGATCGAGTGGCTAGAAAACTACCTGCGCAAGCTCGAAACGCCGATGGTAATTATCTCACACGATCGCGAGTTTCTAGACAGACTTTGCAATCAGATTGTTGAGACAGAGCGTGGTGTTTCGGCTACATATCTCGGTAACTATTCATCTTACCTCGAACAAAAAGCTGAGAACTCCTACGCTCAATTAAATGCCTTCGAGCGGCAACAAAAAGAACTCGAAAAACAACAAGCCTTCGTCGAGAAATTCCGAGCTAGTGCAACTCGCAGTACTCAAGCAAAAAGCCGCGAGAAACTCCTCGATAAAATCGAGCGCATCGAAGCACCCGCATCAACAATGCGAACCCTCAGTTTTCGGTTCCCTCCAGCACCCCGCAGCGGTCGCGAAATAGTTGAAATTCAAAACTTAGAACATGTCTATGGCGACAAAATTCTATTTCTAGGCACAGACTTATTCATCGAACGTGGCGATCGAATTGCCTTTTTAGGCCCTAATGGTTGTGGCAAATCCACGCTATTAAAGATGATTATGGGAATGGAAACCCATACTAGTGGCTCGATTAAATTGGGCGAACATAACGTAATTCCCAGTTACTTCGAGCAAAACCAAGCCGAAGCATTAGACCTCGATAAAACAGTGCTAGCGACGATTCATGATGAGGTTCCCGACTGGAAAAACGAAGCAGTCAGAACGCTTTTAGGTCAGTTCTTATTTACTGGCGACATGGTTTTCAAAAAGGTCGAATCGCTAAGTGGTGGAGAAAAAGCCCGCCTCGCTCTCGCGAAAATGCTGCTAATTCCAGCTAACTTACTCATCCTCGATGAGCCGACCAATCATTTAGATATCCCCGCCAAAGAAACACTTGAAAATGCTCTCATCAACTATGATGGTACGGCATTAATCGTCTCGCACGATCGGTATTTTATCTCTCAAGTAGCAAATAAGATCGTGGAAGTCCGCGATGGTGAGTTTCGGGTATATCTCGGTGACTATCACTACTACCTCGACAAACTAGAAGAAGAACGCCAAGCTGATAAACAAAAAGCGTTTGCAGTAGCAGAAGCTGCGAAGAAAGCAGCCAAAGCTGAGAAGGCTAGCGCGAAGAAAAAATAGTACATAAAGTTATTTAGCAAAACACAAAAAAGGTAGGGGTAATTCATGAATTACCCCTACCTTTTTTTGTGACAAACCCGACTTCTTCAAGAAGTTGGGTTTGGGTTTTAACGCCACTTCATCCCTAAGCCTTGTTCGCGATCCCAATCAGTCCATTACTCCATGCCAATGCTGCGCTTTCTCGCTCGGTATCTGCTGCCATTGCTCGATCGGCAGATATTAGATCTTCTTTGAAGACATGAGGACGCGCTAAATTTTCGAGGAATTTACTAATATTGCCTTTGCCGACAACCCGATAGAGAGCATCATAAACCTCTCGATCGATTGTGATGATTATTTTCTTTTGCATTGCAATGATTGCACGACCCATAATACTATTTTAGCACTTACACCTATACATGATTCTGCGGACTTACTAGATGTTAATCGTCCGAGCTGTACCGCCTAGTCAATGTTACTTGTCGCCTAAATTCGATGAACCATTACCAGATGAGTTTTGGCTCGGTGAAGAATGAGGATTTTATTAGACACCTGAGTGAGGTATCGATCTCGATCGGAACGACAGATGGTATTGTAGCGATCGATTCGATAATTTGGCTCGGATGGATGTTAAGGTGATGTCTACGATCGCGCCGCGTAGTTTGGTGGTCGAGGATTTCGGCTATAATACTGCCACTAGAATTTTAGCTCAAGCGATCGACCTCACTCATTTATCTGTTTTCCCCACCAATGCTCACCAATGCCCCTCTACTCATAGTTCAGGATGTCCGTGCTGGCTATATTCCTGGCTCGGATATCCTCAATGGGATTAATTTTATCGTCCAACCAGGCGAGTTGGTAGCGGTAATTGGGGGCAATGGCGCGGGTAAATCAACGCTGGCGAAGACGATTTTTGGATTGCTGACGCCTAATAGTGGGACGATTACTTTTAAAGGCGAACAAATTGGGGGATTAAAATCCGATCGGATCGTCCAAAGAGGGATGTGCTATGTCCCCCAAATCTCGAATGTCTTTAAGTCGCTGACGATCGAGGAAAATCTGGATATGGGTGGTTTTATCCGTTCGAGCGATCTCCAGCAACTCAAGCAAAAAATCTATACGATGTTTCCCCGCCTCGCCGAGCGGCGCAAACAACGCGCGGGTACCCTCTCAGGAGGCGAACGTCAAATGCTAGCGATGGGCAAAGCCCTCATGCTCGATCCGGAGTTATTAGTCCTTGACGAGCCTTCTGCGGCACTTTCACCCGCGCTGGTTACTGATGTCCTCAAGCAAATTCGGGCAATCAATGCAACTGGTACCGCCATCGTCTTGGTCGAACAAAATGCCAAGAAAGCTTTAGCAATGTCCGATCGAGCTTATGTCTTGGATACGGGAATTGTCAAGCATGAAGGGGTTGCTGCTGACTTACTCAAAGACCCCAAGGTGATCGAAACCTATCTAGGTGTGGGCGGACATTAATTAGGTAGGTGCAAATAATTATTAGATAGAGATTGCCTGAAACCTATATGGTGGGGAGTGCCCACCCTACTGGCTTACTCAAAGATCCCAAGGCGAGCGAAACCTATCTCGGTGTGGGCGGACATTAAGTAGTTAGTTCAATAATTAATAGTTAATAATTAATAATTACCTATTCCCTATCCCCTATTCCCTATCCCCTCTTCTGGAACGATCGCGACTCGATCGAGATTGCGGCTCAAACCAGACGATGTAGCAGGATTATTTTGCTGGCGGGATGGCGAAAGTATAGTGACAGCAACAATTGCGACAACCGTCGATACAGTTACATAAATCGCGATCGCCGTCTGATTGGATTTGCCAGTTTTGCCGTTATAAGCAGTACCACATTTGGTACATTTGACATGGGTCAACATTTTTGGCCCGACTATTCCCCCCCACCAGGTAAAGCCAATTGCTTTAGCTCGATCTGAAGCGCATTTTGGGCAAGGTCGATACTGAAGCATCTAGTTTCTCCGAGAATGAGCCGATAAAATGGACATACCTAGAGAATACCCATTTTATCGCGATCGCCAACATCCTCTTCATACCGATCGATTCGCCAAAATCAACCGATCGGCGCGCCTTAGCAAGCTGTTAGGACGCAGCGATTGAAATCGCCGCTGGTGATGCAAAGTCCGCGTAGGCGGACTACTCACATCTTGCACCAGTTATTACACAGACCTGTAGGTTGGGTTGAAGAATGAAACTAGAGCATACTCAACTTCAACTGATATAGTCTTGCAAAGCTTTGACTTCTAGGGGTTGGGATTGGAGCGATTTGATGGCGGCGGCGGTGGCTTTGGCTCCGGCGATCGTCGTCACTACGCCGATCTTGTAGACTAGTGCCGTGCGCCGGAGGAGTTTGCCGTCGGCTTGAGCTTCCTCGCCAGAGGGGGTATTGATAATCAGTTGGATTTGACCATTTTTGATGATATCGACTACATTCGGACGACCTTCATGGAGTTTGAGGACTGATTCGACGACTAAGCCGTGTTCTTCTAATACCTTCTGAGTACCGGATGTGGCGATGATTTTGAAGCCGAGGGCGATCAGATCGCGGACTACGGGGACGACAGCTATTTTATCGCGATCGCTGGTCGAGACGAAGACTTTTCCAGTTAGGGGGAGTTTCTGTCCGGCGGCAAGTTCGGCTTTGGCATAAGCCCGACCAAAATCGACATCGATCCCCATGACTTCGCCTGTGGAGCGCATTTCGGGGCCTAAGATCGTATCGGTACCGGGGAACCTGTCGAAGGGTAAGACGGCTTCTTTGATGGCGATATGGGTGGGAATGACTTCGGCAGTATAGTTCAAGCTGGCGAGGGTTTCACCAGACATAATCCGGGCGGCATAGCCCGCTAAGGGGACGCCTGTGGCTTTAGCGACGAATGGCACCGTGCGAGAGGCGCGGGGATTGGCTTCGATGATGTATACTCGATCGCCCTGGACGGCAAATTGGATATTCATCAGCCCGATTACTTTGAGGGCTTGCGCGAGCTGCACCGTCCATTGCCGAATCGTGGCTAGAGTCGGCTCGGAGAGGGAGACATAGGGGAGCGAGCAAGCCGAGTCGCCGGAGTGAATCCCGGCTTGTTCGATATGCTCCATAATCCCGCCGATGACTACCTGCCCGGATGCGTCCGCGATCGCGTCTACATCGACCTCGATGGCGTTCTCCAGGAACTTATCGATTAAAATGGGGTGGTCTGGTTCTACCTGCACCGCATAGGTCATATAGCGTTCGAGTTCGGTATTGGAGTAGACGATTTCCATCGCGCGTCCGCCGAGGACATAGGAGGGACGGACGACGACGGGATAGCCGATCCGATTGGCGACATGTAGTGCGTCGTCATAGTTGCGTGCCATGCCATTTTCAGGCTGCTGAATATCTAATTGGCGCAATACTAGCTCGAACCGTTCCCGATTTTCGGCCATATCGATCGAGTCGGGGCTGGTACCCCAAATCTTGGTAGTAATGCCCGTTTCGGGGGTTTGGGCGTCTAGATATGCTTGGAGGGGAACGGCTAATTTGAGGGGGGTTTGACCGCCGAATTGGATGATAATCCCTTCGGGCTGCTCGGCTTCGATGATATTGAGGACATCTTCTTTGGTGAGTGGCTCGAAGTACAGCCGATCGCTGGTATCGTAATCGGTGGAAACTGTTTCGGGATTGGAGTTGACCATGATCGTCTCGAATCCCTGTTTGCTGAGCGCATAGGACGCGTGACAGCAGCAATAGTCAAATTCGATCCCTTGTCCGATCCGATTGGGGCCACCGCCGAGGATCATTACTTTGCGGCGAGTAGAGGGGATAACTTCGGTTTCTTCTTCGTAGGTGGAATAATAATAAGGCGTTTCGGCTTCAAATTCAGCGGCGCAGGTATCGACTAATTTATAAGCGGGAATTACGCCCAGAGATTTGCGATAGTTACGGACAGTATCTTCATCAGTTTTGGTGGCATAAGCAATCTGTCGATCGCTAAATCCTTGACGTTTAACATCCCATAGTTGCTGTTTAGTTAGGGCTGTTAATTGTTGAGTTTTGAGGAAGGATTCAGTAGTTAAGATACCCTGGAATTTATCAAGAAACCAAGGATCGACTCCGGTGAGATCGTAGATGTCTTCTTGGGATAGCTTGAGCTGCATCGCGTGACGAATACTGAAGATCCGATCGGGTGTAGGAGTCCTGAGTTGTGAACGCACCTGCTCAATCGAAGGTAAGGATTCATCACGATCGCAGCCCCAACCAAATCGACCGATTTCGAGTGAGCGCAATGCTT
>NZ_JANLWO010000047.1:0-2996 GCF_031364565.1 Chamaesiphon sp. OTE_20_metabat_361 | reverse complement strand
GTTCGATCGCGGCTAGTTCTCTCTGGATATCTGGATCGTTTGCCATCTCTTCTAATTCAGCTTCAATCTCGCTGACGGATTTTCCCAATGCTACTGCTCTAATCTGCTTATCGATATCATCTCGTAGCTGCAATTTCTCCTCAACTGAAAGTAAGGCGATTTCGCGCTTTAGCTCATAAACTATTAGCGATCGGTTGGAAGTCATATTTTATACTTACTTTTTTGTTGTTACAGTATCGTTGTTTTCTATTGGTAAACCAATATGCTTGGATAGGTTAAATAGCAATTTTTGATAAATGCGATTGAAACTCCTTGGCTTCCAATAATTCGTAGTCTGGTTCGTCATCACCATAGGCTCTACTCAATCCCTGCAATGATAATTTAGTCCATTCTGCGTCAGTCCACTCTTCGTCGCTCCAATCTTCTGCGGCTGGATTAATATCTGGTTGGGTGAGTGCTGTGGATTTTATCTGTTTATCGATCTGAGCCTGTAGCCACAATTTATCCTCAACTGGAAGTAAGGCAATTTCACGCTCTAGTTCATAAACTGCTGGCGATCGGTTGGGAGTCATATTTTACAATGGTTTTTGTTGCGTTAGTGTTTTGGGAGGGGAATCGATCGATAAGACAAATTTAACATATCATCCATTGCCATTGCTTGGGAACGAAGCTGGGACATCCCACGGCTCCATCAAGCAGGAATGGTACTCATAAAACGCCTTCTTCTGTGCGCTCATCGACTCATGTGCCGTCCAAGGTTTGGGCACCGTCATCATCATCGCATGGGGCAAGCTGCGACCGGAAAGAGTCAATAGTTCCAGCGCATTATCAAAGATCGTCGAGTCACTACCATCGACATTAATCGCAGGTTTAATCTTACTAATGTCATCGCCGAATAAATCCGACGCAAACAGCGATTGCCGCGCCGTCATCCAGTTAATATTCGCTCGATCCTAGTCGATCGAGCGTCTGTCGATACAAAAGTTTGCCAATCGATCGAGACTATCGATAGTCATTTGGGTTGTGATGCTCGATCGTGTTTTTTGAGGTTGTGGGATCGATCGAGTCATTATACAGACCAATCTTCGATCGCTAATCCTGGTACTTGTCCAAAATCTTTGAGGTTGCGGGTAACAATAATACCGCTATTGGCGATCGAGATCGATGCAATTCGTAGATCTTGCGTTCCAATTCTAATGCCCTGTTGTCTAAAATGCCGAAATCGATCTTCAGCAGCACGATTATATTCTAAGATCTCCAACTGAGAAAACAGCGAAAAAGTTGCAGTTAATCTCTCATAAGCAGCAATTAGATCTTCAGGCTTTTGTGCTTTCCGAATCTGAGCTAATCATCCGGCATATTGCTCTTCGACTGTTACCACAGTTGTTTTGATGACGAGATTACTTTGTCGAGCTAGACGAATTTGTTCGCAAACTTGTGGATGATTTCGTTGGTAAAGACTCAAAATATCCGTATCGATAACATATAAAGTCATAGACGATCTTCAATTAGATCTATCTCAGTGCTATTTTAACTCAGATCGCCAGATTCAATAACTGAATCGATGACGATTGAATCACTTGTGATTTCGCTAGCTTCGATATATTTGCCCACCAACACAGATTTGGTTTACGATCGAATTGCCAGATCGGGAGATCCATACACCGCACCGACTCCATACTGTCCCGCCGCAGGTAATTCAATCCCTTCAGCAGTCGCCACCTTCTGCATAAACTTGTGGGGCACCTGCATCAATATCCCCGCCCCATCTCCGGTATTCGTCTCGCAACCACACGCGCCACGATGATCGAGGTTAACCAATATTGTCAGTGCTTGCGCTACAATCTGATGCGACTTCGCCCCTTTCATCTGCGCGATAAAACCGATACCGCAAGCATCGTGTTCAAACTGCGGATCGTATAAACCTTGTTTGACGGGGTGACTGGTGTTCATGGATTGAGGGTGTAAGAGTGAAGGATTACCGTTGGTACGTTACACGAACGGGCTGGGGAGTAGAATGCACAATTAAGGCTGATTCTAGAGCCTACTATTTTCTAACGCTTTTTCGCGACTAGGGTAGCTACTGATACAAATATTTAACCTGACAGGTAGGCTATTCCATACCATTTGGACACGATCGAACGAAAAATATTACAATTAGACTAAATAGTTAGACCAATCCAAAACTGTTACCTAAGTGTTTAGAGACATATATCATTCACTATAAGGTTCTCAGATTGCGCTATACCCAATGAAATTCAGAATTTAAGCCAGGAGAAAGTTAAGTGATTCGACTTGACGATCGAGTAGCAATTATTACTGGTAGCGGGCGAGGTTTGGGAGCAGCTTATGCCCACCTGCTGGCGGAAAGAGGAGCGCGAGTCGTAATACATGACATCGGCGTTGACAAAGATGGTACCGGATTCGATCCGAAAGTGGCGGCTGGTGCTGCAAGGAGGATTCAAGCAGCAGGTGGAATTGCGTTGCCGAGCAACGTCATACTCGATAGTAGAGATAATTGCCGAAGCCTAGTGGAAACTACGCTGGAGCAGTTCGGTCGTCTCGACATCTTAATCCACAATGCTGGATGGGTTGCCTATGAGTCAGTGCAAGAACTGACCCCTGATTTTCTACAGCGTGCCATCAGCATTAATGTAGAGGCCCCAACATGGCTGGCTCAAGCTGCCTTGCCAATTATGAAACAGCAAAACTACGGACGGATTGTGCTGACGACTTCAGATCGAGCTATTTATCCGCAATATGCCCTCAGTGGTCTGGCTCCCTATGCAATGGGAAAAATGGCACAAATCGGTCTGATGAATGTGCTCGTGGCTGAAGGCAAAGAGCATGGAATTATCGTTAATGCGATTTCGCCAGTAGCCAAAACGCGGATGTGGAACGTCCAAGATGAGCCAGAGGATTTGCGACCAGAACAAGTAGCCCCTGGAGTGTTGTACCTCGCTTCTTCCGAATGCCGAGAGTCTGGATTTATATTA
>NZ_JANLWO010000023.1:0-1775 GCF_031364565.1 Chamaesiphon sp. OTE_20_metabat_361 | reverse complement strand
TACCCTCTATCCCATGGCAGTCGATCGAACTTTAAACGTACCATATAACCTTCCGGGGAGTTCTTATTGGCAGTGGATTAATATCTACACGCGGATGAGCCAGGAGCGGATTATTTTTCTCAATCAGCCGATTACCGATGGCTGGCAAATAGTATGGTTTCGTCCTTGCTGTACCTGGAGTCAGTCGATAATACCAAGCCGATTTATTTATATATCAATTCCTTGGGCGATCCTGTCGCGGCGGGAATGGCTGGGGTAGAAGTCGGCATGATGTCAGTCATGGCGGGATTGGCAATCTATGACACCATCAGACACATCAAGTCGGAAGTCTATACGATTTGTCTGGGTCAGGCAATGGGGATTGCGACACTGCTACTATCTGCTGGCGCTCCTGGCAAACGGGCGAGCTTACCCAACGCTACCATCGGTCTAATGCCGACTCGGGCGGGTAGTCGCGGACAAGCCTCGGATATCACTGTCAATGCTGCTGAAGTCTTGGCGAAAAAAGCCACCATCGTGGATGTGTTCGCACAAACTACGGGCAAGTCCCCCGCGCAAATCGAAAGTGACAGCGAGCGGATGTTTTATATGACAGCCCACGAAGCCCAAGCCTACGGACTGATCGATCGAGTTCTCGAAAGCTCGAAAGATCTTACTTTAGGGGATAGGGGATAGGGGTTAGGGGTTAGTGAGTTCGGACGCTCGCGTCCTTTCTGTCTTACCCTACCATTTCCCTATTCCCTATTCCCTATCCCCTATCCCCTATCCCCTAATCACTATGTCAATCGGCGTCCCTAGCGTTCCATATCGTCTGCCTGGTAGTTCTAACGAACAGTGGATTAATATCTACGATCGATTATTCCGCGAGCGGATTATCTTCTTATTTGAGGAAGTTGATGCGGGCATGGCAAATGCGATCGTAGCTTATATGCTGTATCTAGATTCGGAAGACTCCAGCAAACCAATCTATGTCTATATCAACTCCCCCGGTGGTGAAATCACTGCCGGAATGGCTATCTATGACACGATGCAGCACATCAAGTCAGAAGTAGTGACTATTTGCGTCGGCTTAGCTGCTTCGATGGGTTCGTTCCTGCTGGCGGCGGGGACTCCTGGCAAGCGGTTGGCACTACCCCATGCGCGGATTATGATTCACCAGCCCCTCGGTGGCACCGGACGGATGCAGGCATCGGATATTCAGATCGAAGCCAAGCACATCCTCGAAACGCGGACTCTGCTCAATAAATTGATGGCAGAACGTTCTGGTCAAACTTTGGAGCAGATCGAAAAGGATACCGACCGCGATAATTTCATGTCAGCAGCCGAAGCTGTGACTTATGGACTGATCGACAAAGTAGTGGAAACCGCTAACGTTCGCTAATTCCGAGCTACGATATCGGCTTCAATCGACACATCCCCATTCTCAATCATTTAGAACTAACGTTCGATTGAGAATGGGGATTTTCCATAAGTTAGGAACATTACGATGCTAAATATCTGTCTGAGTTAGGAGCGATCTTTGTAAAATTTTGACTGTTTATGCTAACGGTACATCCATCGCTCCAAATCTCAGTATCAATCAAAAGAGTTTTAGAGTTTTTGAAAAATACTTCAAAATGACCACAAAAAGGTAACTTTTGATTTAGTATAGATAGGTACAAAAAAACTTCAAACTAGTGTAAACTGGGGCACATAAATAATTACGCCAACAAATTAAGCTGTCATCGTACTGTGTCTTGCTAGGAGTGAGAAGTAGAGACGAATCGGCAGTAAGG
>NZ_JANLWO010000875.1:0-1822 GCF_031364565.1 Chamaesiphon sp. OTE_20_metabat_361 | reverse complement strand
ACCAAGCCGGAGCAGTTTGGCGATCTCGAAGTGCAAACCTGCATGAATCGTCCTGCCTTTGCCACCTTTGAACTATTCCTGAGTGCTGCCACCCAGCCCAACGGTCAGCTCGATTTAGAGTGTCAGTACAATCCTAATTTATTTAGTGCGGCGACTATTCAGCGGCGATTGAGCGAATTTGAAAATTTACTCACGGCGATCGTGGAGTCAGCCGAGCGATCGATTCGGCAGTTGTCGGTGCTAAATTCAGCGCAAACACAGCAATTATTAGTCGAGTGGAATCAGACGCAAACTAACTATCCGCAAGCCAAATGTATCCATCAATTATTTGAAGAATGCGTCGCTCTCAATGGTGAAGCGATCGCCTTAAAATGCCACGATCGACAACTCACATATCATGAGTTAAATCACCGTGCCAACCAGCTTGCCAACTATCTAATCGCCCTCGGCGTCCAGCCCAACGCTCTCATCGGCATCGCGATCGAGCGGTCGATCGACACGATTGTCGGCATTTTGGGCATCCTCAAAGCTGGTGGCGCGTATCTCCCGATCGATCTCGCCGCTCCCCCCGCACGGATCGCCACGATTTTAGCTGATGCGGGAGTCGCCGTGATGTTGACGACAACAGCCGACAGCGCCAAATTACCCCCACAGCAGTTCGAGGTCATCTGCCTCGATGCCGACTGGGACAACATTGCCACCGCTAGTGCCACCAATCCCAGTCTAGTGCTGCGATCGACTAATTTGGCCTACGTGATGTATACCTCTGGCTCGACGGGCAAACCCAAAGGGGTCTGTATCCCACATCATGGCGTCGTGCGACTGGTGAAAGCGACCGACTATATTGACTTTAGTCCCGATCGGATATTTTTACAGATTGCGCCGATAGCCTTTGATGTCGCTACTTTTGAGATCTGGGGAAGCCTCCTCAATGGTGCCAAACTAGTCTTATATCCTGGTGACAAGCCCTCGCTAGCTGAATTAGGTCAACTGATCGCCCGCGAGCAAATTACGACCCTGTGGCTGACAGCAGGGCTGTTTCACCTGATGGTAGACGAGCGACTGGCAGATCTCCAACCGCTGCACCAACTGATTGCTGGGGGAGATATCCTCTCTGTTCCGCACGTCCAGAAAGCACTATCGACTCTCACCAATTGTCAGTTAATTAATGGTTATGGGCCGACCGAAAGTACGACTTTTGCGAGTTGTTACAAGATCGCCAGCCTCGACCCCTTAGCGACGTCTGTTCCCATCGGCAAACCGATCGCCAATACTCAAGTGTACTTGCTCGATGCTGACTTGCAACCCGTCCCGATCGGGATTCCTGGCGAATTGTACATTGGTGGTGCTGGTTTAGCCACTGGCTACCTCAATCGCCCCGAATTAACCGCCGAAAAATTTATTCCCAACCCGTTTGCGATCGGCGAAAAGCTCTATCGCTCCGGCGATTTAGCCCGGTATCTCCCCGATGGTAATATCGAATTTTTGGGACGGATCGACAATCAAGTCAAAATTCGCGGCTTTCGGATCGAGCTGGGCGAAATTGAAGTGGTCTTGGCGCAACACCCCAGCGTGCGCGAAGCTACCGTTATCGTGCGCGAAGATCGATCTGGTGATAAACGCTTAGTTGCCTATCTGGTACCGCAGTCCCAGCAACAACCCACCGAGCGGGAACTGCGGGTCTTCCTAGAGTCCAGATTGCCAGATTATCTCATTCCCACGGCGATCGTCATGCTGACAGCCCTACCACTCACAACTAACGGCAAAGTCGATCGTCGCGCCTTGCCACAGCCAGAGACTCGCCCAGAGCCGGAAGCCAAGC
>NZ_JANLWO010000864.1:0-2579 GCF_031364565.1 Chamaesiphon sp. OTE_20_metabat_361 | reverse complement strand
GATCGAGAACGATCATGTATTAGCTGCGGTGCGTTTTAAGAACTCGCATGTCGATACCGTCATTTCATTGGTGATGAAGGTGAAACTAACCGACAAGGCCCACACCATGCCGCCCACAGGTACACTAGAACAGGTAACTCTGCCTGTAAGACTTCAATCTCAAATTGTGAATCATTGATGACGGTAACACTACTCACTTTGATAAACTCCTAAATATTATTACCTTCTAGAGTAGAGCAAGATCGATCGAGTTGTTTGAGTTGCTGCGGAGATTTTTACCCCACCTCATTCCTCCCCTTTCCAAGGGGAGGAGGTTAGAAAGCCCCCTCTAGGAGGGGGGTTGGGGAGTAACACTATCTCAGCCGAAGCCCAGTTGATTTGCTTTAGGAAAAATTACTTGGACTGATAGTAAATCTTCGTGCCAGTATTGGTGACAAAATGACAGTTCTCCTTGGCATCCCAGAAGGCTGCCCAGATGGAGCGATCGGATTTCCGATAATAGTCCCCCAAAACTGGTTTAATCGCCTCTGTAGCCTCTAAGAGGTGGTAGTGAGGAATCGATAGGAAGATATGGTGAGCGACGTGGGTGCCGATATCATGGTGGATATTATTAATAAAACCATAATCGACATCGATCGTCGAAATCGCACCTTTGAGGAAGTACCAATCTTTGCCGCGATACCAGGGGATATCGTCATCGGTGTGATGGAGGAAAGTAACCAAATCCAACCAAACGACAAATCCCAGATAAGGCATCAGGTAAAACTTCACCAGCCACAACCAACCCCAGGTAAATGTCCCCGCCGCTACCAGTGCTACCATTGCCGCACACCAGATGCTGCTAGTGATGACATCCCACTTTTCCGACTCGCGAAACAGGGGACTAGCTGGATGGAAGTGCGAACCACCCGGACGTTCGGGAGAACGACGGAATAAATATAACGGATAAGCCAGTAATAAAGTCAAATCGAACCGGAGAAACTTCTCCCACCACTGCATTTCGTCGTATTTACCTTCAGTGACGGGGTACCAACTTTCATCGGTTTCGATATTGCCAGTATTTTTGTGATGTGTCCGATGGCTGATGCGCCAGCCGTGGTACGGAACCAAAATAAACGAATGTGAGATATGTCCGACGAGATCGTTGAGCCACTTGTGACGTGAGAACGAACCATGTCCGCAGTCATGTCCGATCACAAACAGTGCCCAGAACATGGTTGCTTGTGCGAACCAGAAGATCGGATAAAACAGCCAAGAGTCCAACTTGTACGCGATCGCATACAGCCCAGCTACAATTACGACATCACGGAAAAAATAAGATAAAGACTTCCAGGTAGAAGGCTCAAAACAAGATTTGGGAATTGCAGCGCGGACATCTTGGATCGTGAACGGCAGCCGTTCTCTTTCAAATATAGATGCGTTGTTGTCTACTGGCTCGACTAAATTAGATTGCACTTACTTTTAAAAATTACCTGAATAATAGACCAACCGCATTGTTACACTCAGCAACAATTTTCGCAACCGGGAGATCGCGGGATCGGTCTTTATTTATTAGGTGTGGGATGGGGGATGGGAGTTGGGAGGTGGGGGACTGGGAGATGGGGGGACGGGGGGACTGGGAGACTGGGAGACTGGGAGACGGGGGGACTGGGTGAATTTCGATCGCTCATTACCTTTTACCCTTTACCCTTTACCCTTTACCCCTTACCCCTTACCCCCGCCCATCCGAATTTCTGAGTAGAAGGATGCGAGTGAATCACCGCTAGCTTGGGTAACGATGGTGGTGCGGAGTCGGACATTATCGCTTTCAAACCAAATGCGTTCATCCGATCGAATGTTGTCAGTTTGGGTTATGAGTGTGAGCGCATTGTCATCGCCTAGCGTATATGGAGACACATGAGACTTCCCACCAGTAAGATAAATAAATTTTCCAGTGTTAGCTGTTGGGGCATCGGGAACGGCAATTGCGATCGATTCACCCTGCGGTGTTGTAGCGTTTTGGGGCTGGGTATCCCAACTGAGAGTCCCTTTCCAAGTATATTTAATGCCGCCCCAAATGGAGCTTGGCTCGACACCTGCTTGTTGGCACAGTTGGACTACTTGCGGATTGTCTATGGGTAAAATTTCGATCGCGAGATCGGATTTACCATGTTCTGACTGTTTGAGAGTTAGGTGCTGACTAGTCTTTTGGGAGAACCATTTGCCAGCACTCAGCTCAAAAAATTCGCGGACGTTCATGGGGTAGAGGGTAGGGGGTAGAGGGTAGCGATTCGCGTAACTCCTGACGGAGAGGCTACGCCAACGTCGGGTTCCCCGACGGTTCAGCGGCGTTTTTATGTCTAGGGTTCCCCCCGAATAAAAAAGCGACGCATCGAACGGGAGGGAACCTCCCGTTTGTGTGCGTCAGCGACGCGCGTTCTGGAGGTTCCCTCCAGGTCGAGCGCGTCAAGACAAGACAACGACAAGACAGCGAATCAAGACAGGGGGTAGGCTTTAGGCTTTAGGTTTTAGACTTTAGGTTTTGCGGATCGGATCGCGCGGAGGATACCTGGCGCATGTGTTTTACCGAGCAAGTCTTT
>NZ_JANLWO010000855.1:0-20440 GCF_031364565.1 Chamaesiphon sp. OTE_20_metabat_361 | reverse complement strand
GGGAGAGTTCCCACACATCGTTAAATGCGTCGTAAACGAGGACGATTTTACTTAGTGCTTTGACTGCGGCGGTTGCCAGTTCGGTATCATTAGATTCGAGGAGGTCAATTAGCGATCGAACGTTATATCCACCTAGCATAGTCCCTAATAACTCGATCGACTCGATCTGATTAATCAGCGGACTAGTAATTTTACCTGTAGTAATGCTAGTCAGGAAGCCAGCTTTGACATAAGCAGCCGGATCTACTCCAGGCGGAACTCGATCGCGCAATAATGCAATTAGGTTAGCCTCTTCACCCGCTGGTGGATGCTGTAATAGTTCGCAGAGGGCACTGGTTTGTTCGGCATCGAGGGGTAATGGGGGAATTCCCAACGCGGCTCGATCGGCTGTATGCTGGCGATATGCTTCTAACATCTTAAAATAGAGATTCTGTATATAAGTCTTTCTATTTTAATAGGTGGCGGCTACTGGTGAGTGTTTGGGGCGATCGATTTTCCAAGGAGAGACTCGCGGAAAGTCAGAGGATCGAATTGCACATTATCCAATTTGCACTAATCTAATGCGTGTATTTTTGCCAATAGAATACTTGCACGCTCTCTTCCTTTCCAAGACTCGTCTTTTATTGCATCTGTCAATCCCTCAGCTATTAAGCTTTTTTGTGAATTTGAAATATTTTTCCCCAATCGAAGGACGATCTGCTGTAAGCTATCGACAACATCTTCACGAATATTTGCTCGATGCTCTTGTTCATTTTTCAAGATGCTCAACAAAGGTTCGATCGCATTTTGTTGACCGACAGCACCTAAAGCTTTGACAACAATACTTCGGCGTACATAGCTACGAAAATCGAGACAATCTACTAATGCAGCAGTAACAGCAATTAATCCTTCATCTAAAGATGATGAAGTTGGAGTTCTAATTAAAGACTGTACTGTATTTATCCGAACACGGATATCTTTATGTTGTAATCCCTTAATGGCTAAGTCGATCGCAGTACTAAAGTTCTCTTTAGTTTCTATTCTGGAAATAACTGTACCGAAAAAGTTGTAACGACTAGCATCATTGCGAACTTTACGATTAGAGTGTTCCATTGCCGCACTTAACCCAAAGATCGCTATTTTATAATCAACTTGTGGTAATAATCGAGCCATTGCAGAGCGAACATTCTGAAATTGGCTTTGTAAGGATAATCTCAATGTTAATTTGTTGTTGATTCCGTAAATTCCGACTACAGCGTAAAATGCTGATAGTCGGATCTGATGATGTTCTGATTGCAAACTATCAATCAAAGGTTCCATTGCTCGATCGCTACCAATGACACCTAAAGTAGCTGCTGCACCCATTCTCACTGCATGAGACGAATCTTGTATGGCAATAATTAAAGGATCGATCACTTGTTCTAGATTGGCTGCTTGTCTTTGCCCGATAATTCTGAGTGCAAGCGTCACATTCTTTCGTATATTATGTGATGGATCTTGCAAAGCTTTAATTAATACTTCCACCGATTCATCATTACCAATTCTAGCCAGAGATCGAATTGCTTTGATTCTAATCCAACAGTTCTCAGATTGTGCTGCTAGGATCAGAGGATAGATCGCTTGTTTTTCACCAATTTTACCTAATATTTCAGCAGATCTACCACGCGCGCGATAAAAACCATTTTGTAAAATATCGATCAATAATTCTATTTGTCTTTTGCTAGTATCGCTAGTCAATACACCCGCAATACGATCGCATAAGTCTGGATCGTGACTATTGAAAGAATCGAACAAACTTTGAATAGAGCGTTCGCTATTAATTTTACCCAATCCATTAATAGCACCCTGCCGTATATATAGATCTCCCTCTCTTAACTGAGACTCTAATACTTCGATAGCACGTTCATTCCCTATTTTTCCTAATGCTTCTGCTGCATCTTTTCTAACCTGGGGATGTTCATCTGCTAAAGCTTGTATCAAAGGTTCTACAGATAGATCGCTGCCTAAATCGCCTAACGCTGCGGCTGCACAAAATCGAATCATTGGCTCTGAATCTACCAACATTTGGATTAATGGTTCGATTGCCTGAATGCTACCTAGTTTACCCAATGCTTGCGCGGCACTCGTTCTTACCCCCCAATAATATCGATCTTCTAGTGCAATCAACAATGGCTCGATCGCTCGATCGTCTTTCAATAATCCTAATGCTTCTGCTGCACAACCACGTACATACTCATGCTTATCCTGCAAGGCTACGAGTAAAGTATCAACAGTATCTCGATCTCCAATTTTGCCTAATGCTGTAGCTGCCTTCATTCTCATCGAAAAATCAGGGTGTTCCTGTAAATTCTTAATCAACAAGGGAATAGCAGAATTGCTGCCAAGATCTCCTAGTGCGTTCGCAGTCATTTCTCTAACATGAACATTAGGATTTTCTAAATCTTTAATTAAAGCAGCCTCTGCCAAAACTGCTACGCTTCCTAGCTCTTTCTGACTAGCAATTACTTTTAATGCTTGTATCGCTCGATAATCGAAAATACCGCTTAACTCTGGAATAACTAACTCGGAATTTGTTGCAGCTAAAAAATTTATTTTGCTATGAAGTCCGTAAGACTGTCCCTGTGTAAATAGATCAATTAGTTCTCTCAATCGCCCTACTGTTTCCGATTGAAATTGAGATTGTGCAGCACCTGCTAGTCTAGAGGCTAGTTTCTTATTAACTTCCCACGTCAATTCGATGATGCGGATTGCTCGATCTTTATTCTCCACCAGCGGCATCATCGCCAGTAATAGATCGTTATATCGCGGTTGGCTCAAATATTTGGCAATCGAGTCACGATCCGACAAATTATTCAATTGATGTAACAATTCTCGATCGGTAATCTGGATATCTTCGTTAAAATCGTTCATCTGCCACTTGCGGTACAATGATAAATCAATGATAAATTTTCGTCGGCTCTTCGCGATCTTGTTATCTTGCTAGAAAAACCGATCTGATGACTCATCAAGCTAAAATGAGGGGGTTCGATCGATTCGTAGATTAACCTTGTCCCTGTTCTAATGCTTTACCTAAACGTTGTTTACGTTGGGTTAATATTTCTCGATCGAGTTTGGCAATAACTTCTTCTAGTTCAATACCTGCCAACTCCATTTCCTGACAATTTCGATGCGCTCTAGCTAAAGTCTGCTTAATTTTTTCTGGATCTGGGATAGTAGGAATAGAACTCATTTTAACCTCCAATCTAGTTTAATTTCCTCTAGACTCCGCTCTAACGCAGGAATGCGATTCTCGATATTGGCGATAGCGTCATTCATCAATTTTAGCAGATCGTTAGAAATACTGGGTTGTACTTCTGCAATCCGCAAGTGAAGGGTTGAAAGTTGCGAAAGCTTGGTTCTGGCTTGTTCGGCTATTTCAGTCAGTTGTTCTAGCGTTGAGATTGTCTCCTGATTTTCACCAATACTGTCCAGAATGATGAACTCTAACGATCTTGCTTCATCGATAAGATCTAATAGTTGTTCTTTCTGTTGGCTTAAAGTTGCTCGGATTTCTGGAGATAGCTTTGCCATAATAATTTACAAAAATGTCCCTGAGCTATCTTAACTCGATCTGATAACTCCCCGTATTCATTAATCTGGATTAATTTGTTAGTAAACGGCGCAGTTTAACCATAAAAAAGCCATCCATTTGTTGACGGTGCGGCCAAACTTTAATCCAGCCAGACTCGCTCGCTAAATTTGCTAAAGGAGAATCAGCAGGTGGTGGTTCGATTTGCCAATCTGGATGAGTTTTTAAAAACGGCAGAACGATCTCCTCATTTTCGATCGAGCAGACGGTACAAGTCGCATATACTAGCACGCCACCAGGTTTGACCCAAGTTGCAGTATTTGCCAGTAGCTTGGCTTGTAATTGGGCTAGCTCCTGGATTTGTGCTGGTGTCTTTTGCCATCTAGCATCAGCGCGACGGTGGAGTGTACCCAGTCCTGAGCATGGTGCATCTAATAATACTCGATCGGCTGTATCAGTCAGTTCGTTAAAATCACAGCTATCGCCAGTTAAAATTTTGATAGTAGTTAGTTGCAGTCGATCGAGATTTTGCTGAAGTCTCTTGAGTCGCGAGGCTGTTTTATCTAGTGCTAAAACCTGTCCGGTATTACCCATCAATTCAGCGATGTGCGTAGTCTTGCCGCCCGGTGCCGCGCAAGCATCGATAATGACCTCATGTGGCTGGGGATCTAATAAATGTGTTACGAGTTGAGCGCTACTGTCTTGAATCGTCCACCAGCCTGCCTGATAGCCAGGTAATTGACTGATTGCACCCACACTACCAACAAATCTCAATCCTTGTGGTGTATAGAGAATAGGGATTGCTATAACGCCAGCAGTCTCAAAAATCTCAATTAATTTATGGCGTTGTTGTTCCAGTTTTGCGATGTTTGAGGTGTCCGTGGCTAATTCTAGCTCTATTTTAAGCGGATTTAGGCGCACATCAATACTGGGAGTTTGATTGAAAGCTTGACATAATTGTTCGGTTTCAATCGCTCCCAATTCGGCAATCCATTGCGAGATCGTCCAGTCTGGAAAACTATATAAAGTTCCCAAACGAGCGAGCGGATCTTCAGGTAAATCCAGGACTTCTTCACACTCATTTTGAAGGCGAATATACTGCCGTAAAATACCATTGACAACGCCAGCTAATCCAGCTAAATCGTTAGTTTTAGCTAAGTCTACCGTGGTATTGACAGCCGCAGAATCGGGAATTCGATCGAGATATCTAAGCTGATATAGTCCCAGTCGTAATAGTTGTCTGAGATTGGGTGGTTGACGCGTCGCAGGTTGTTTGGCTAATCGATCGATAATCGCATCCAGGGTGCGTTTGCGGCGGACGATCCCATTAACTAATTCGGTAAATAAATTGCGATCGACTGCGGCTAATTCAAATTTACTTAATAGTCGCTCGACGACTACATCGGTATAGCTACCAGTCTCGATATCTTTGAGCGCAAACAATACTAGCTGACGAGCATCCATGAGTAATTGATAATTGATAATTAATAATTAAATATCCTCTAGGATCGTCTTGAAAAAGTCGAGATACTTTAGCAATAGCAACTCGATTCAATTCGTAGAGTGGATTATCGATCGAGTGTAATGCAACGATGATAATCGCGGGGTAATATTGGCTTAGAATCTAGGTGTGATGCCATCCCAGTTAAAGTCATTGAGCCTAAAACCGATCGATCCTAGTTGAAGTGTGGGATTATAGCGAACGATGATATTATAGGTACGGCGACTGTATTCTACATAATAATCCGTGCTAATTTGCTGTCCAGAATCGAGATTGAGTGAGGATTGAATTCCCAATCGGAAGGGTCCGCTAATTTGTTGATTGATTCCCGCCGATAAGATCCGATTGTCTACGAGTCGATCGAATAGAAATGGTGATTCTTGAGAGCGAAATTGTTGAAAGTAGTTCAAATTAAATCCAGTATAATCAAAAGATTGTTTGGAAAAGTTGCCAAACTGTCCTTGAATGCCGACATTATAGCCAATGGCTGATTGATTTTCACCATTACTATAATTACTATTTACTGCCCTAATTCCGGTATTAAGTTGGAGATAAGGTACGACTGGCACCGGACTATAGTTATAAGTTTCTTTTTCGTTTGGCGGTAAACTTTTTCCCTCCCACAGTCGAAAACTTTTATTGAGATTTGCGGATGCTTGATAGCGATTGAGGGTAATCAAATTATTCGATCGAGTCGGACTGAGAAGATTTTGCCGATCGGTATTGGCATTAATCATTTGTGCGCCCAGTTGATAGTCGAGATTGACACCAGTATTGCCAATCGGAATAACTGAAGAAGC
The DNA here is from genome assembly GCF_031364565.1 of Chamaesiphon sp. OTE_20_metabat_361. Lineage (NCBI taxonomy): Bacteria > Bacillati > Cyanobacteriota > Cyanophyceae > Gomontiellales > Chamaesiphonaceae > Chamaesiphon > Chamaesiphon sp. OTE_20_metabat_361. The sequence goes on along the minus strand of NZ_JANLWO010000855.1, from coordinate 14,592 downwards.
TAATACCGCTCCCAAGCTCGACTGGACATCTTGATACCCTAGCGAACTATTAAAAACTTGTTGGCGATAGACAGCTTCACCCGTCAATAGATGAGGATACCCGACTAAACTCAGATTTTGTTTGACGCTGACTTGGCCGCGAAAATTGTCGCTAATTTTATCGAAATTGAATCCAGTTAAGGCGGCTGAAGCTTGGAGGGTAGTATCAGGGCCAAAATTACCTTCGATACTTGTTTTCACACCAAATGCCGAACTGTCAATCGGGTTTAATTTAGTAACTGCACGCTGAAGATAATATTGGGGGGTAACAGTGAGTTTAAAGCGCGGATCGAAAATCGGATAAAAATTGTTTTCGACATAGACACCGCCGCGCTCTTGACCGTCAAATCCGATGTTAAAAGGATTAGGGCTTTTGCCAACTTTATTTAAGACTAATCGGTCTCTAAATAGCGGTGAAATGGGAACATCAAAATTATTTTCGACAGTCAGACGCGCATTACTAGTTGTAATTTCATCTTCCTCACTACTGACAATTCTAAACTGTGCGCGATCGGCTTTGACTTGGAGTTCTGGTGGTGAAAAAGGGTCGTTAGTCAGGCGGATTTTTTCAGCCGTGACGCGATCGCCTACGAAGTCAATTTTATCAGCTTGAAAGCGCAATCGCGTAATTGTCCCGCCCCGGGGTTTGAGTGTGGGCTGATATTCAATATCGCGATCGCTGCTATTAATCCCCGTAGTACCGATATTCTGAATATTAGTGACTGGTTGGTCGTTACGCAGGCGATCGCTCAATAGCGGTTCGACAAAGGTCTTTTCACCAGCAGGCGGCGCTACTGTCGTTCTGGCGATGCCATTGAGATCGCTAACTAATGTCGGCTGGTAGATATCGCCGCGTGCTTCGACAACACTTCCGCGATCTTCCTCAAAATTGTATTCAAACTGAGTTCCGTAGAGGATTTGCTTGCCGCGCAGCAGCGAGACATTCCCTTCAGCGACAGCAATTTTGGTTTTGAGATTGACGCGCAAGCGATCGGACTGCAAGATCGCTTGATTGAATCTGACAACTACTTTGCCATTGGCCGTAATTATCTGCGTATTATTATCAAATTCTTGCTGTGAGGCATTGAGTTCGATCGTCCCTTTGGGTGCGGCAATATTCGTCGTCGGCGGGGCTTGAGGGCCATTTTGGACGATCGTATATTTTAGCGGTGCCGAGCTGCTGATGGGAGCTAAATTTGCGGTGGGTGCTGGCACCTCGCCAGCAAATACGGGATGCAGAGAAATGTCGATCGCGTAGTAGGACAAGAGTAATAAATACCCCGCGAGTTGCCACTTTCGCCGAGCCACGTACCGATCTGACTGTTTCCCCACGCTGACGCTCTCCATCGCTAACTATCGATCCGAACTATATCTATTCAGACAGATCGCGGTTGTTTGGGTTCCGGGAAGGATCGTTAGATAAGAATCCAAAGATAAACACGAGTAGAAACAATGCTACTACAATGTTAACTACAATTTTTAAAGTTGCCATCGATCGAGTATCTCCGAAGGTTTACATTACACTAATCCTTATCATAACTGATTCGCCAAAGTTTGACTTTTGATACCGAATCCCGTTAGTCAAACCTGCGAAGCGGATTTAGTTTGAGTAGCGCTCTCCATTACCAAGGCTGGGAAATAATGCTCTCAACAAACAGCCCCAGCTTCGAGTGAAGCCAGGGCTTTTTTGTTAATCAGTCTAATTTGCGAGCCAAAGATAATACAGCGCTTTGGATAAATAACGATTGGTGAGCTGGGTGACAGACTGTTCTAAACCACAATCGCTGGCTGCTACCTGACACGACGCATTAGCGATCTCCGTCGTGTCAGTTACTTTTTTTGGGCAGAACCGCCGCTTCGCGCGATGGCTACTTGCAATGTTTGAATGGCTTTGGCGTACTGCGGATCGGCAGCAGTTGCTACTTTAGCGCGATCTTTAACCAAGGCTTGAATTTGAGTTTTGGACAACTTGGCTTCCACATCTGGTTTAATCCCAGCGTGGTTGATATCTCTACCGCTAGGGGTGAAGTACTTGGCGATCGTCACAGCCATCCCCGCACCTTCAGAGAGCGGACGCACCGATTGAACCAAGCCTTTCCCAAACGTTTTGACGCCGACTAGTTGAGCGCGTTTGTTATCCTGAAGGGCACCCGCGAGGATTTCACTCGCACTGGCGGAGCCACCATCAACGAGGACGACTAAGGGCTTTTTGGTAATGGCAGTCTTGTTAGCAGAACTCACATCGCCAGTACCTTGGCGGTTGACTGTCGAGACAATTTTGCCATCATCCATCCACATCCGGGCGATATCGATCGCGCCGTAGAGCAAGCCACCGGGATTCGATCTTAAGTCGAGGACATAGCCTGTGGCACCTTGGCTTTCGAGTTTCTGGATGGCTGCGGACATCTCTGTCGCGGCATTAGCACTAAACTGTTTGAGACGAATGTAGCCGATCCCGCCGAGTTCTTTGGGTCGGTATTTAGCTTCGACGGGGTGAATCTCGATTTGTTGGCGCAACAGATTGAATTCGAGAACTTGCCGATTGTCGCGTTGAATGGTGAGCTTGACGCTGGTGCCTTCTTTCCCGCGAATCAGTTGCACGGCTTGATTGACATCCATCCCTTTGGTACTCTTACCATCGATTTTGGTAATAATATCTTTGGAAATAATTCCGGCTTTAGAAGCTGAAGTATCTTCGATCGGGGCGATTACTTCGAGTTTCTTGGTTTTCTCGTTTTGACTCAGTTGAATCCCGACACCAATTAATTGACCGGAAGTATCTACTTGCAGATCCCGAAACTCTCTAGGATCCATGAACCGAGTGTAAGGGTCGTTGAGATTTTTGAGCATCGCTCGGACAGACTTATACACCTCTTCCTTGGTCTTATAATTCTTGTTGAGGTACTGCTTGCGGATTGCCCGCCAGTCTTTTTGATTGAAGCTACCATCGACATACTGTTTATCGACTACCTGCCACACTTCATCGATTAATTCCTTGGGACTATTCTTGAAGAAGGCGACACCTTTGGGCAGATGAAGTCCCGCACCAGTAACTGCGACTGCGGTGAGGACGAATGCTGTAGCACCAATAACTAACCCGTGTTTTTCGATCTTCATGATTTACGTCTGGAATTAGCAGTAAAGGAAAAGTGGATGCGCTCGGCTGCTGCTTAACTTAGCATAATTGACAGATAAAGCAGGTGTGGTGACTCGGTTCACATTTATTAAATCTTAGCATATGGGGGAGATGGGAGATGGCAGATGGCAGATGGCAGATGGCAGATGGCAGATGGCAGAGGGTAGAGGGTAGGGGGTAGGGGGTAGGCGAAACCCAGCCACCCGTTCTAGTTTCTTTGATTCATTAAGCGACGCTTAGCTCTGCTGGAGGCAAGTGCAATCTGTAGCTAGTGGCGTTTGACATTGGCTCAGTCGCTCCCATCTTCTGGCAACTATCCCCTCTCCCATCTCCCATCTACCCTCTACCCTCTACTCCGGTTCAACCCAACGATCGTCGGCCTTAATTAGGGCGATTAATTCGGCGACCCCATCGGCTTCAGGCACGCGTTTAATTTCATCGCGACCGCGATAGAGGGAGATATAGCCGGGTGTTTTGCCGACGTACCCATAATCGGCATCTGCCATTTCACCAGGGCCATTGACAATACATCCCATGACGGCGATGTCTAAACCTGTCAGATGATTGGTAGCCGCGCGTACTTGGTGGAGAACTTCTTCGAGATTAAACAGCGTCCGACCGCAAGAGGGACAAGCGACGTACTCGACCATTGTCTTGCGGAAGCCTAATGCTTGGAGAATACTATAACAAACGGGTATTTCCTTTTCTGGTGCTTCTGTCAGCGATACCCGCAATGTGTCACCGATACCCTCAGCAAGCAGTGTCCCAATCCCAGCAGTGGACTTGATCCGTCCGTACTCGCCATCACCAGCTTCAGTCACTCCCAAGTGAATTGGATAATCCATCCCGGCGGCATCCATCCGTTGGGCGAGCAGGCGGTAAGCGGCGAGCATTACTGGGACGCGGGAAGCTTTCATCGAGATCACTAGATTGTGAAAGTCAAAAGATTGACAAATGCGGATACATTCTAGCGCCGACTCGACCATTCCTTCGGGAGTATCGCCATAGGTAAATAGCATCCGTTCGGCAAGCGAACCATGATTGACACCGATCCGCATCGCTTTATTTTGGTCTCTGAGCGAGATCACCAACGGTTCGAGCATGTCGCGGATCTGGTCGCCGATTTCGGCAAATTCAGCGGGGGTATATTCGGTGCGATCTGGTTTGGGCTTTTCAAACACGTACAAGCCGGGATTGATTCGCACTTTATCGACATGCTTGGCGACTTCTAGAGCGATTTTCATCCCATTGTGATGCACGTCGGCGACCAGGGGCACGACTTGATATGTATCGATTAGTTTTTGCTTGATGTCGGCAAGCGCTCTGGCATGTGCCATGCTGGGCACGGTCACGCGGACGATTTCACAGCCGATCTCGTGGAGACGGCGGATGCCAGCAACAGCACCCTCGATATCGAGAGTATCTTCATTGATCATCGACTGGACGACAACGGGATGATTGCTGCCAATGTTGATGCTGCCAACGGCTACAGAACGAGTCTGACGGCGATGAATGGTGGTATCCGTACCTAAATTACTATAAGCGGACTGGGTGGGTGCTGGCAGGGTCTGCATATACAAACAATGGTGGGGATGTGGCGACGATTGTCTCACCTTCAGCTTGCCACAAGATGAGCATTTGGTGTGGTTTATTTAGTTTACTAAATCGATAAGTGGCAACTGAGTAGTGTAGTATGGCTAATGATTGTCGATCTCCCGATTGGCACATCACTGGCACGATCTCCAACAGATCGCGATGGAGCCTGTTAAAATGGGATAAAATCGCCCAAGCAGTCCTTTTGGTCGCCACATGGCGATTTGAGACTAAAAACTGTAAGATCGGCTCAAGCACACCACACTCTCGACCCCCGAACTTCCTGCCCAGTTATTGCTTGTAACCTGCAATCATGTCTAATCAGCGTAGCTATTATCGACCCAGATTTTCGCGTGAAATACAATTGGGTTTGGTAGTTTATGGCGGCGTATCCCTGGCAATCTACACTCATGGTGTTTGCCAAGAGTTCTACCATGCCGTGCGCGGTCGCGGCATCTATAAATTAGTCAAAGCGTTGACAGATGCCGATTTAGTGGTGGATGCGATCTCCGGCAGTTCGGCAGGTGGCATCAATGGCATTTTACTCGGCTATGCGATCGCCAATAGTAACGATCGCGAGACAATCGACTTTAGTGCCTTTGCCAAAATTTGGCGCAACAGTGGCGAATTACTCAAACTACTCCAAAAGCCCAATCCGTTTAAATCTCCATCTGGAGCGGCTAATGCCGCCAGCGAGAGCTTTTATCAGCGCGGATTGCTCGCGACACTCATTAAGGGCATCGAATACAAGCTACCGAGATCGCCACAAGAATGGTTTTCGAGTACCAAAGAATTAGATCTCGCGATCGCAGGCACTGATTATCTCGGTAGAGTAGACCGAACGCTGGATGAAAACGCGCTCAACCTCAAAGCCAAAAATCACCGGACGATGTTTCGGTTAAAACATCGTCAAGGTCGGAAAGAACCATTCAATCCATACTTTAAAGATCCAGAATTACCGCGATCGCCTACCGATACATTTCAAGCCCTAGTAAAATTGTGTCAGATTACGGCGGGAACGCCAATTATTTTTCCCCTAGTAGAGGTGGATTTACAAGATCGCCGCAATTTAGTCGATCGACAGTTAGTGACTTGGGGTAAACTCTCAAAGTATTATTCGCCAGTGCCGCTAGAGCGAGGGGATAAATTATATTTTCTCGATGGTGGCTTGCTGGACAATACGCCCCTAACTTGCCTGATGAAAGAGGCATACTACCGCTTGCCCAGCCGTGCGGGTCAACGGAAATTATTTTATGTCGATCCCAATCCCGAACAGCTCAACGAGCGGATGCAGGTCGGTAAAAAGCAACAATCGCGCACGGGGAAAATCCTTCAAGCCGCAGCTTTATCAATTCCAATTCATCAGAGCATTACCAACGATCTGCGCACGATTCACGAACACAATCATAAGGTACGACGCTATCAAACTTTAATCGATCGCGCCGAATTAGATGTCGATTCTCAGCAGTTAATCGAAAGTAGCGATCGCACGCAATCGCAAATTTACTTGCGGGGTAGATTATTTGATTTTCGCGATCGCAATTTACCGCTTCTACTTCATGCGGATCTGGGATCTCAAAATACTCAATATTCAGTCGTACTCGATAAGATCGATCGGATTTTGACGAGCAAATTTACCAACCACCAAGATCGCACTCATCATTACAAGTTGCTCGAACGATTTGAATCACAAATTGTCGATTTGGATGTCGAGTATAGCTTGCGTCAGCACTTTTATCTAATCGAACGAATTGGCGATATTATTGCCTTGAATCCGTCGGATGCCGATCGAGAAAAGCTCCGATATCTAGCAGGTCGATTGAGCTGCAATATTAGATTATTAGAAGTAATTAGAGCAAGCATCGAACTGCTGTTAAACGACCGTTCCGTTAGTAATTATTTTTATTACTTAATCAATCAAGAAGGCAACGATCGCCGCCTACGCGCGCTAGTCTACGAACTAATCTTTCGCCTGCATCGATTCCTACTCAATGGTCATAAATTTCAAACGTTTATTCCTGCTGACGCTTCTGGATCGAGTTTTGAGACGATTGCCGTTTATTTTTGGCTAGATTTACCAGAATTAGCTGCCAAAACCGATGGAAATCGCTGGTTGTCTCAGACGCAAATTTCGAGTGTCTTTGCTCAATTAAAACAACGAATTGCCGAACTAGGACAAAGTACCAATCTTCATCCTTTAATTTGGGCAGATCGCGAATTAGAGTTTGATAACGATCGCAATCAAAGCTTTCCCAGTATCTTGCGACAGATTTCAATCGCCGCTGAAGTTACGATCGAGAAATTCGGCGATCGCTACAGCGAACGACTGCTGAAAAAATGGCATACATTTGAGTTTGTCGATCGAGAATTATACCCGTTTGAATACCTGACTAGTTTGCATGAAAAATCAATAATCAATCCAATTTGTATCAGTCCAGACAATGCCCAGTTAGGCATCGGTAGTGGCAAAAATACTCAAGAAAAGCTCTGCGGTGATAAACTCTATAATATCGGTGGCTTCTTTAAAAAATCCTGGCGATCTAACGATTTGCTGTGGGGACGCTTGGATGGACTCAATCGAATCTTAGAAGGAATTATCACTCCCACATCGGTAACTGCTTTTGCGACGTTCGTACAGCGAGAATCGACCAGAACAAACTGCACCTCAGCTCAATATTTAGACTGGTTGATCTCCGAATCACTCCCACATATATCTGGCAACGAACGGCAAAAGATTGGCAAGCATTTAGAAACTTTAGCACAACCTGGATTGCAGATCGATCGGGCCGAGCTTCAGAAAATTCTAGCAGACTTAGTTTTAGCTGGGCAACATGATATATTATCCAGCGATGTCCACTCAGCAATTGAGGGTATGGACGAGCAAGGTTGGTGGCGGGGAACAGGTGACGAAAGTTGGCTGCTCAATAAACTCGAACTCGATGCTGCTAGCACTGTACCCACATCCAACCCAAATACTATCGTCCGAATTATCCATCAATCCCTCACCAATTTAACTACCCAGCAGCAGCATTTCTTTCGCCATCAATATCGAATTGGCGTCGATAAACTTTGGGAAAATATGCCGTTAGTGACATTGATTAGTCTGTGTACTAATATCGTCTTAATTCTGCGAACTTTATTAGTGAGACTATTTAGAACATCTGCTCGCACTCAAACAATTCGCCATCCCCTTTATCATTGGCTCGATGGTAGTCTGCAATCGATTTATTGGTGGCTGCAAGGCGGTAGTATCAAACTTGGCGCAGCGCACAGGCGACCCCGGATTATTTTATTACAACTTTTGGGTGTGACTACCGCCATCGGTGGGATCGTCCTCGCGATTCTATTATCGCCACTCTGGTTATTATTATCGCTTCCGAGTGCGATCGTCTGTTGGTTTTTACAAACCATGCGCCTCAAACGCCTGACTGGTGGTAGAAATAATTCATTTCTACCACAATCGCGGGAGAGTTAAATTAATTGATAATCGAGCATTTACAGCCAACAAAGCCGAGATTATTTGAGATCTAGTAAACCTTGCTCTTTGAGCTTGGGATTGAAGCGAATTTCAGCTTGGACGCCGCGCTCTTGAAGCTTAGCTAAAATCGTGTCCTCAACGCGTCTAGCGACTTGCTTGAGCAGCTTGATTTGAGCCAAACCATCCAAGTCGCCAAAGCTGTCACTTTCGGCGGCGGTCATGGCATGATGGGTAGAGATCGGATCTAACCATTGAGAATTTGCCTCACCGTTGCCAATTGGAATACTGCCATTTTCTGCAATCCAACTAGCCTGGACACTTTCGAGAAATGTCCGATTTGGTCGATCGATCGTGGTTGCTTTTACCCAATAACAAAGTTCTGGCTGTCTGACTAAATGCTGTTTGAGACTCAGGTAAATATCTCGCGAATAGCCGACAAATTGCAAGTCTTGAGATCGATCGAAGATCGCATAAATACCAATCTGATATTGAAGAATTTCGGGTAATTCGCCAATATCATTTATATACGGTAAAAATCCCAAGCTTTCTAAACTTGGAATATCGGTAGTCGCTGACATAAATTATAACTTGTAGATGTAAAATATTATTAGTGCTTCATGACTCGATTAGCACTGTAGTCCGATCGAATCCCGTAGACATCAAGCTTATTAATTAACTTTTTTGATAAATTGCACACAGCCGACTCGGATGAAAAATTTTCGCGGCGAACATAAAGTTAGGCGGAACATTAATAATCAAATGATCTGGAGATTGATAGTATTGTTCGGTTTCGGCGGGCATTCCTTTGGGTGTACCGGGGCTGTAAGGTACAGGCTGAAATATTATTTCAAGAAAGGTGACATGTTGACAACTTGCCTGCTCGGCAACTTGTTGTAAAAATTTTTCGCCTCTTAGTAACTCAAACAAAAGCGCTTGTACTTGAGGATCGAGGGCGAAACTTCCATCAAAATTTTCAATCACTTTTATTTTCATAAGCAAATCAATTAAGTTTTTGTGTATTCTAAAATGTAAATATCGGGCAATAAGCCACATCTAATTTAGATATTAGAATGTAGGGTGGGCAATGCCCACCAGCAAAGATGATTGCTTTTATAACTGCATTTAATCTTTTATTTGTAGATATCGATCGCGATCGACTAATTTTTAATGTCTAAACATAAGTGGTGGGCAGTGCCCACCGTAATATAAATTATTGTTTCAACTGACAGCCAATATTAAACAGTCATAATGTCTTTTTCTTTTTCGGCTAATACTTGTTCGACTTTGGCTCCATACTTATCAGTTAGCTTTTGAATTTTATCTTGGAGATCTTTTGATTCATCTTCAGATATTTCGCTAGCCTTCTCCTGTTTTTTGACATAATCGATCGCATCGCGTCGGATATTTCGCACCGAAATTTTGCCTTCTTCGGCGTACTTACCCGCTTGCTTGACAAATTCCTTGCGACGTTCGCCAGTCAATGGTGGAATATTTAGGCGAATTGTCGAACCATCGTTGTTGGGAGTCAAGCCGATATCTGAAAGCGAAATCGCTTTTTCGATCGTACTCATGCTACTGCGATCGAATGGTTGGATCGTAATCGTCGTCGAATCGGGTGTACCGATATTTGCCAGCGACTTTAGGGGTGTTGGCGTACCATAATAATCGATCGTCACTCGATCGAGCAAACTCGTACTCGCGCGTCCAGTCCGAATCGTATTAAACGAGCGGCTGACTGACTCAACCGCCTTCTGCATATGACCTTCGACATCAGCAAATTTCACAAGAACCTCCTACAAATGTACCGATTGTTTCACCCGCTACTACGCGCTGAATATTGCCCCGCTCAAACAAATTGAACACGATAATGGGAATATTATTTTCCCGACACATGGCAATTGCCGTAGTATCCATCACCCGCAAGTCTCGATCGAGAACGTGCTTAAAAGTCAAACTTTTAAATCGCTTGGCATCTGGATTGACATGCGGATCGGAGTCATAGACACCATCAACTTTAGTAGCCTTAAAAATCACATTAGCATCGATCTCGGCAGCGCGCAGGGCAGCAGCAGTATCGGTGGTAAAGAACGGATTTCCAGAACCCGCTCCAAACACCACTACCCGACCTTTTTCCAGGTGGCGGATGGCGCGGCGACGGATATAGGGTTCGGCAACTTCCTGCATGGCAATAGCGGTTTGTACCCTGGTAGGTACTCCTTTTTGTTCTAGCGCATCTTGGAGGGTAATGGCATTCATCACTGTGGCAATCATCCCCACATAGTCAGCCGTCGCTCGATCCATACCTTTGGCTGAAGCTTTGACACCACGAAAGATATTGCCTCCACCAACAACGATCGCGACTTGAACGCCAGTGGCGACGACTTCGGATACTTCTTGGGCGATGGCTTGGACGATCGTCGGATCGATACCATAGCCAAGATCGCCCATTAGGGCTTCACCACTCAGTTTGAGCAATACCCGCTGGTAAGTCGTCCCCATGTTAATTTATCTTCTCAACTCAAATTTTCTCATCCTTACGATACCAGGAAATGGCGATCGTTTTTCGATAGGAGATGGGAGATGGGAGCTGGGAAATGGGAGCTGGGAAATGGGAGCTGGGGGATGGGAGATGGGGGATGGGCGATCGGTCATTAAGAGATAACCACATTGGACGATCGAATTGAGTTAAGCTAATACAACTAGAACGATTGGGTCAATCATGATAGGCACTAATTTTGACACTCTATATCCCGATCTCACCAACTTAGAGCGATCGTCAATTAATACATTGACAAAAGTTCAATCTCATGGTGTATTGCTAGTCTTGCAAGAGCCAGATTTAATTGTATTACAGGTGAGTAATAATACGCTCGCCACCTTTGGCATCGCACCAAATCGGCTGCTCGGGCAGCCATTAGAGCAGATTTTAGATGTTTTTCAGGTAGAGAAATTTCGAGCGGGATTGGCAGAGCAGAATTTCGAGCGCAGCAATTACAGTAAGGTGTGGTTGCGGAATCCGGACAGTTACAGTGTATTTGATGCTGTGTTCCATCGCAGTCCCGATGGTGCGCTCATTTTAGAATTGGAACCAACCCAGAAAGATGAGCATATCCCCTTTCTCAGTTTTTATCATTTAGCCAAAACCTCGATTCTCCGAGGGAGGGGTGCCAACGAGCGGTTAACTGCCGATTTACCCGCTTTCGGAAAAAATGTGGTCGCCCAAGTACGGGAGATGACCGGATTCGATCGAGTACTGCTCTATCAGTTCGATGATGATGGGCATGGCGAAGTAATTGCCGAAGATAAAGTGGCTCAGATGGAGTCCTATTTGGGGCTGCATTTCCCAGCGTCGGATATTCCCCCACCAGCGCGGGAGATGTTTCTTGCCAACCAGATTCGGGTGATTTCGGACACTCGCGAACAGGCGGTGGAAATGATTCCAGCCCAGCATCCGCTGACGGATCGACCGACAGATCTGACGCTGGCAAATCTCCGGAGTGCGGCTCCCTGTCATAGTGAATATCTTCAGAATATGGGGGTGGGAGCATCTTTGACGATTTCCCTGCTCAGAAATGGACATTTGTGGGGGATAATTGCTTGTCACCATCAGACACCCAAATCGGTAGCTTATGAGTTGCGGAAAGCTTGCGAACTGCTGGGACAGGTGATTTTTGCTGATATTTCGACGATCGAACAGATCGGAGATTTCAGCTATCGATCGAAATTAGCACACGATCGATCTGTGGCGATCGATCGCATGTCCCAATTCTCCAGGGGAGAGGCTAGATCGAAGACTAGTTTCGTGAATGGTTTAATGGGCTACGAGCCAAATTTATTAGATCTGTTCGCGGCTGAGGGCGCAGCCGTCTATTTTGGCGGCGAATGGACGACAATCGGGCAAACTCCACCACCTGCTGAACTCGATTACTTAGTGGGATGGTTGAATGCCAATGTGCAGGATGAAGTATTTTCGACAGACTCGCTGGCGGCATTAGATCCTGCTGCCGAGCGGTTCAAGGACGTTGCTAGTGGGTTGCTATCGATTTCGCTATCGCCGCAAAGTTATATCTTGTGCTTCCGTCCTGAAGTACTGCGTGCGATTAATTGGGGCGGCGACCCACATCATCCGTTCCAAGTAGTCGAAACTGCTGGTAATCTGTCCGTATATCCCCGCAAATCTTTCCAATTATGGAAAGAAATAGTCCGGCTGCATTCTCTCCTCTGGAAAACTGTCGAAATTGAATCGGCGATCGAACTCCGCAGCGCAGTTGTCAAGATCGTCCTGCGTCAAGCTGAAGAATTAGCTCTGCTCGCCACCGATTTAGTCCGCTCTAATGCCGAACTCAAGAAGTTTGCCTACGTTGCATCGCACGATTTGCAAGAACCCCTGCATCAGGTAGCCAGCTATGTCCAACTCCTAGGCACTCGCTACAGCAAGGAACTCGATCGAGATGCCCAAGAGTTTATCGGCTTGGCAGTCGAGGGCGTAAACTTGATGCAGAACCTGATTGATGATGTATTAGTCTACTCGAAGTTAGACTTACAGGGGATTGAATGGGAGCCGACCGATGTTGGCATCGCCTTAAATCGCGCTCTGAACCACTTGCGGGGGCCAATTCGCGAAACAGGGGCGATCGTCACTTCCGACCCGATGCCGACGATTGTAGCCGACAGTACGCAACTAACTCAGCTCTTCCAGAACCTGATCGGGAATGCGATTAAATTTAGCAAACCAGATACCGTCCCCCAGGTGGATGTCTCCGTAGTTCAACGGGAAAATGACTGGTTATTTGCCGTTCGAGCTGATGGGATCGGCATCGATCCCAAATATTTCGATCGGATCTTTGTAATCTTTCAACGCTTACATACCCGCGATGAATACTCAGGTACGGGCATCGGTCTAACTCTATGCAAAAAAATCGTCGAGTGTCATCATGGTAAAATTTGGGTAACTTCAGAATTAGGACAAGGTGCTACTTTTTCATTTACAATTCCATTTAAGAGTGTCAGTTGACCGATCGAATCGACTCGATCGAATCGAAAACCCTAGAGATTCCCCTAAATCCCCTTAAAAAACTACGGTTTACACAAGTCGTAAAACTCTAGTATCCATCCTAAAAGCAGCCCCCCAGCCCCCAATTTTGGGGGAGTAAGACAATTGAAAGCCCCCCAGAATTGGGGGGTTGGGGGGCACACAAAACTAGAAACGAAGTCCAACAGACTTGTATATACACGGCATCTTTTGAAGGCTTTCTTGGGGGAAACCTTATAAGCTAGTAACGCGAAATTCACTTTTCAGATACCTTCTGAGGGATGGTGCTAGTCGCACCCAGCAACATGACAACTCCCCCAACCTGCCCAGATTTTTACAGGTAGGGAGGCTCAAACCCCAAAGCGGGAATAACTAAATGCCAGATAATTTAGCAAAACTTTCTACAGCATCAGCCATCCCCACAAAGTCTGTCCCGATGGCTGCGCCGCAAGTGCCGAAGTACAACACAGCCACTGACTATCCAGACCTTCAAGTGTTGCTAATTGAGGATAATCTCGCTGAAGCGCGGTTATTTAGGGAAATTCTCCAGGATGCTTGGGCTAACAAGTTCGGCTTAGTCCATTTCCAGCGGTTAGGGCCAGCAATTACCGAACTCAATTCCACTCGATTTGATGTTGCGCTGCTCGATTTAACATTACCTGATAGTGACGGGCTGGCATCTTTAGACGCACTGATCCACCATGCCCCAAGTTTACCGATCGTGGTGTTAACCAATACCAACGATGATGAATTAGCCCTCGATGCAGTGCGACATGGCGCTCAGGATTATCTCGTCAAACGGCAAATCAGTCTCGATATCTTAGTACGAGCGATCCGGTATGCGATCGAGCGCAAAGCCTCAGCCGAAGCCCTCCGCGAAATCAATGAAACCTTGGAGTGGCGCGTAGAAGAACGCACCGCCGCCGTCGAAGCCGCGAACGAATCACTCACTCAGGAAATCGAGTCGCGAGAAAATATCCAAAACCGCCTGGAGCTAGCCCAACAGGCTGGTAAACTCGGCACATTTGAATGGGATATTACTGCCGATCTCGTCACCTGGTCGAGCGAATTGGAGTATCTCTATGGGTTGCCACCAGGTAGTTTTGGCAACAGCAACGCCAATTGGCTCGCAACTATTCATCCCGAAGATCGCCCGCAGATCGGTGCAGAATTGGAGCGGTGGGGGGGGGGGGGGGGGGGGGGGGGGGGGGGGAGGAAGGAAAAAGAAAAAGAAACAAAAAAAAAAAAAAAAAAACAGAAAAAAACAAAAAAACCGAAAAAAAAATAGGATTGTGGAGGTTGATGGAAGAAAAA
>NZ_JANLWO010000837.1:0-2250 GCF_031364565.1 Chamaesiphon sp. OTE_20_metabat_361 | reverse complement strand
GAAAGTGCTGATGTCTATCTGCCACTGCAACAAGCTTTAACGGCACTCGGTACCCCGACAACGACAGTACCACTGCGGAAAAGGGATTGGCTACCTACACTCGGCGGTCGATCGATGATACCGATTCTGCGACAACTCGATCGTACTGTTAATGCCGCTCTAGCAGATAATCGAGCCACTAAAATTAATTTAATCGGACATTCGGCAGGCGGTTGGATTAGTCGAATTTACATCGGGGAGATACCATATATCATTCATGGCGATGTCGATGAAACAGCAAAATTATGGAGTGCAAAATCGAAAGTAGATACCCTAATTACTCTAGGAACTCCTCATATTAGCGGCGAACGCTGGACGAAGAAAAACCTCGATTTTGTGAATGATAATTATCCCGGTGCCATGTATCCAGATGTCAAATATATCTGTGTTGCTGGCAAGTCAATTTATGGTGCCAAGAAGCTAGGTCAGTGGTTGGCATATAGTAGCTATCAACAGACTTGTGGTGAAGGCAATACATGGGGTGATGGGATTACCGCGATCGAGGCGGCACATCTAGCTGGTGCGGCCAATATTACAATTGAAGGGGTGAAACATTCACCGCGCAGTCCCGGCATCTGGTACGGTTCGCCAGGGGTTCTGGCTGAGTGGAGTAAGTATTTGAGTTAGAAGGCGCTACCGTAAAGGTTTAAGCATCATCACAGTAGATGAAGATTCAAAGCAGATACCGAGCTGGAGTTAGGTGGACGCAGAATATCTGAGATCCTCACTTGACCGATCGAGTATTCTCCCATTAAGATGTAGAGAGGGTCTGGCGGCGACGTTGGTGACTGCCAATAACGTTTTTTGATCTATGCTTGAATTTTTTACGGGAACTAATGTTGTTCTAGCGGCAGTAAACTGAACTATGTATTCAGAAACTATAAGCACGAACTTCCGGTACCCACCTGGTTTTAACCAGGTCATAAACTGAGGTAAAACGGCGTTGCGGCTGACCTAAATATTTTCAAAAAACAAACCCCGAACACTAGTTCGGGGTTTGTTTTTTGAAAAAGAGGGTAGAGGGTAGAGAGTAGGGAATTTAATACCAATTTAAATAGTTAACCCGACAGATCTCTACCCCACCCCAAGACAGAATGTGAAGTGGTAGGCGATTGGGGTGAACAGAGCAAGTCGGGACAGCAGATAGCGGATAGGGAATAGAGCAGGGTTTTGCTGATAAAGTGGATTGGAAGACATTTGATGAACTGAAGAGAATCATGACACCACAAGATTTGATGAAGCAGGAAGTTGGGAAGGCTGCTGCGGCGCGGGTACAGTCTAATTCGATCGTGGGATTGGGGACAGGTTCGACGACAGCGTACGCGATCGAGTTTATTGGCAAACGGTTAGCAGCAGGCGAAATTACCAACGTCAGAGGGATTCCGACCTCATTTCAGGCAACAGTGCTGGCAAAACAGTATGGTATCCCCTTAACGACGCTCGATGAAGCCGATCGGATCGATATCGCGATCGATGGCGCAGATGAGGTCGATCCTCACAAAAATCTGATTAAAGGTGGTGGTGCGGCGCATACCCAAGAAAAAGTAGTCGATGCCCTCGCCGAGCAGTTTATTGTCGTTGTCGATAATACCAAACTAGTCGATAAATTGGGCAGCACTTTTCTCGTCCCCGTCGAAGTTATCCCGATGGCTGTCACTCCCGTCATGCGGGCGATCGAAAAATTAGGCGGTAAACCCCAGCTCCGGATGGGTGTCAAAAAAGCTGGCCCAGTCGTGACGGATCAGGGTAATCTAGTGGTTGATGTAAAGTTTGACTCGATCGATAATCCGGCTGAGTTAGAAAAGACGCTCAATAACATCCCCGGCGTACTCGAAAACGGTCTATTTGTCGGTGTGGCAGATGTGATCCTAGTCGGTGAAGTTCAAGGCGATAAAGTCATTATTAAGGAAATGTAGAAATGGAGCCGAAGCCAGGAGTCATCGACGATCCCAAGAGATCGCGAACTCAGGTTAAATTAGTTGAAATTAACCACAGGAACGATCGATCGATTGTTCCTGTTTTTTGGCGATCCTATCTCTTTTGGAAATCATGTAGGTGATGTGCGATCGATCGTAAACTGTCGATCGGTAATGAGTAGGCGAAAGGCTCAAAGGTTTCAGGGAATTATATTACGATCGATTAGCGATCGATCACAGCTTATGATGCAAAGCGATGCTTGGACAGATCTCGAAAGAGTACTCTTTTCTCTTA
>NZ_JANLWO010000827.1:0-5687 GCF_031364565.1 Chamaesiphon sp. OTE_20_metabat_361 | reverse complement strand
ATTCGATGAGTTCTCGTATGAGATCTCCTATTTCCAAGTCATCCAGTGTACCGTACAGCTTGGTCTTTAGAACAGCGTAGTCATCTGGTAGTCCCTGTATGATGTGGGCCTTCAGCGCCAAGTTGTCCTTCTGGTACTTATCCGATATGCTCGCTAATCTCAGGTTCCAATATATCAGATCGTTGACAAATTTCTCTGGGTCATCTGAGAGTCCGCTCATAGTAACGCTCTTGAATTCCTTCTCAACTTTTGCCAGTGCTTCAACAATTTCTTTGGGCTTGTACCGGTTCATGAGACCATGAATAGTCAGGGGAGTATCCCACTTGAAAAGGCCGTATAGACCTCCGGTTAGAGTCGTAAACCACTCGCTTACTTGCTGGATCTCTACCGTTTTTTCGCTGCCTAAAAAAGTCTTCACCACCACAGCCAGCGTCAGCTTGCGGAGTTCGGCATCGAGATCGATCGATCCACGTTCGCCCCAATCAGCTACCGCCGCCGTCACTACCGACTGCACCGTGTCAAAGTAAGAAGCAATTGCCTGTTGATGAAATACTGGCAAAATCATCTTCCGACTGGTGCGATGCTGTTCGCCATCTTGGAGTAGCACGGCATCGGTACTAACGATCGGGGCGAGATACTGATTGCCCAATCGCGATGATAACCTGTCGGCTTGCTCCTTTAACACCAGACGGTTGGCTTCTGGGCCGACTAGGCACGCAGCTTTGCCGAATCCTAATGCGGCTGTTTTAAACACGTTGCCGTGCTGCTGGTGTTGCTGCCAATAAAATAGCTCTTGCTTGCTGATGATGTTGATGATTTCACCAAATATCGGCAATCCAAAGCTACCCGGCATCATTTCAGCAGACTTGAGTCGTCGATCGGTCATAGCCACAAGTTTTTTCTAGGTGGACATCCAGGCTGGGTAGAGCTTTTATGCTAACCAAGATCGCACCCCGAATGCCAATCGAGATGTCATACCAAGTCCGGTTTGTAAAAACCACGAACCTTGCCCTCACCCCCAACCCCTCTCCCAAGTTTGGGAGAGGGGAGCCAGAGCCGCAGGATCTGGCGGGGTGAGGGCGAAGGGATTTCACTAGCAGAAGAAGTCTTTGTAACTTGAATTGAGCTGTCAGCTACTGTCATGACTCGATCGATCCAAACGTTGCTGTTAACTTTTTCTGCATACTCAACGCTTTGCGGACTGGCGAAATTTCAGCAATAGTAGGTGTCACCGTCCAATCGTACTTTTGCAGCAAAGTCGAGAGAATTATCTTCATCTCCATATTGGCAAATTCCATCCCAATGCAGCTATGGGCACCGCCACCAAAACCAATTAGAGAGTACGGGTATTTCTTATCTTCCTCGCGCAGGGGCGCAAACCTGTCAGGATCGAATGACTCTGGATCTTTGTAAATTTCTGGCATTTGATGAGTCATGCTGGCAAAAATTATGACGTACCAACCAGCCGGAATAGTGTAGCCAGCATATTCGATATCTTCGACAACAGCGCGGGCAAGCGCAGGAGCTGGTGGATAAAGCCGTTCGCCTTCTTTGAGGACATTACTTAGTTGAGGAAGTTGGCGGAGCTGTTGCAGTTTTAAAGGCTCATTACTCGCAACTTGTTGCTGTTCGGTGCGTAATTTCTGCCGCCATTCGGGACGATTTCCCAGTTCAAACATCAACCAACTCATCAGGCTAGAGGTAGTTTCATGAGCGGCAAATAGAAATCCGATCGCTTGATTGATGATTTGGGTTTCGGTAAACTTATTACCATCTTCATCGACGATACTCATCAAAAAGCCGATAACATCTTTCGATTTCTCTAAATCGCCAAGCTCGATTCGATCTTGAATAATCTGCCGAACATATTCAGCAATTTTGCGCCGCGCCGATTGTCCTCGTCCGTAAAAAGTGAGCGGATTATCCCACTTCACCATCCCCTCAGTACTATTTACCAGCGTGACATACCACTGCGATACTCGATCGATTTCTTCGGTTTTGTTGCTACCCAAAAAAGTCCTGACAGCGATCGCCAGCGTCAGTTTTCGCATCTCGGTTTCGAGGCTAATCGTGCCCAGCTTGCCCCAGCTTGCCACGGTTTCGGTGACAACCTCCTGAATCGTGTCAAAGTAAGATGCGATCGCTTGACGGTGAAATATGGGCAAAATCAGCTTGCGACTGGCGCGATGTTCTGCGCCATCTTGCAACAACACCAGATCTTTACTGACGATCGGTTCTAGAGATCGATTCCCCAATCGCGATGATAACTTATCGGCTGCATCTTTCAACACCAATTGATTAGCTTCTGGCCCAATTAGGCAAGCACATTTACCAAACCCGATCGCTTCTGGTAGTGATATTTTGAAGATGTTGCCGTACTGTTGGTACTGCTGCCAATAAAATAGTTCTTGTTTGGCGAGGATGCCAATCGTATGCCCGATCAACGGCAATCCAAAACTTCCAGGCATCATGTCAGCGGGTTTGAGTTTTTCAGCCATAACAACAATTTATTCCAAATTGTGACACAATTAGTTTATGAGTAAGTCCTCATCTTTGTCAAGCGACAAACCTCTCCGCCGTCAACCTCAGCAACAACGAGGGAAACAGCGCGTAGAGAAGATTCTCATCGCCGCTGCGGAAGTTTTCGCTGAGGCGGGATTTGCAGCGGCAACGATCCAACAAATAGCCGATCGAGCCAATACTGCGGTCGGTTCGATTTACCAATTTTTTCCAGATAAATTAGCAATTTTCAACGATATATTTGCCGAGCATATGCGGCTGGAGGAGTGCATCGAGGCAGATTTTTTCGCTCAGAAGATCGATCGACCGCTAGATCGAGGTATTAGCGAATATATTGATGCCTACGCGGTCTATTATGAGGAGCCAATTCCCCGCTGTATCGTCGTACAGTATTACTTACAGCCGATCGGGGGCATGGAGAGTATGATGGCCGATATTCCTAATCTTCAGTCGATCTCATACAAAAGACATGCCAATTTTTATCGCCAACGCAACCCCAAATTGAGCGAAGCCAAAAGTGAGTTACTTTCGGAAGTTGCTCACAAAATCGTGCAGGGCTTGGTGCCAAACGCGATCAAAAGCGATGAAAAATATCGACAGGAGATCTATGCCGAAATCAAAGATGTCCTCTACGGCTATCTCAATCCCCACATCGGCGACCATTTGCTTCAAGTGTGTAATCAATTGATGATATGCCCTGACTGTCAGAGCGATCGAGTGGCGAAAAACGGTCGTCAGCAGGGCAAGCAACGCTACGTATGCAAAGGATGTGGGCGGCAATTCCTCGATCGATACACCCAAAGAGGATATCCTCTAGAAATTAGACACAGATGTCTCGCTCTCCACGCCCAGGGAATCAGCTTTCGCGAAATCGAACGTCAGACGGGGGTAGATTGCAATACGGTAATTAATTGGGTGAAGAGTCTGAGTTAAGTATTTAGTATTTCAGAACTAAGATCGACTCAGTTGATGTTTCAAACCACTATAATTTTCGGTAAGGATGAAAACTTTATTTTGGTTGTCTTTGTGGCGCAAGTTATCGAAATTCCGATTCTCTTGCAGAGACGCTACGCGAACGGATTGGCTCAGTTTCAACTTCCCGCAGCAGTTCACGATCGCTTACAATTTTTACTCGATCGACAAGATGCAGGTACCCAACTTTCCGAGCATGAGCGGCTAGAAGCTGAGGGATTAGTAGAGTTGGCTGAGTTTCTATCATTGCTAAAACTGCGATCGCACCAAGTAACGAACTGATTAGTGCCATATTCACATCACAATTGGAGGATTCGATCGTGATTCAAAATCAAATCCAGTATAGAAATACCAAGCTCAAACTCAAAGAATTCGAGCAGTCGTTGTTAGATTTAGATAGCAACCCAGATAAACTGTCACCCCGTCTGTTAGCAGCTCAAAAGGCTGGCTTACAAGTCTGGATCGATCGCTTGGATTCCCAAATTACCGTTGCGGTCGCCGATCCATCTAATTAGAAAAGAATGTAAAAATATAGATAGGTCGATAGTGTCCGTTGGCAAAGCCTGCGCCTAGCGCAATCGCCGAAATATCCTAGCAATCTGTAACTTGTTGTGAATATTCTCACCAAATTTTCTTGGCGATCGCTAGCATTGAGAACGATCGCGATCGCAGTGCTATCTAGTCTGGCTTGCTCTAGTAACGCCCAGAAATCTCCAGTCAGTCAGAATGCCCAAGCAAATTATCGGCTAGTTCCAGTTGTCAGCGGGTTAGAAAATCCCTGGAGTTTGGCTTGGCTGCCAGATCGTACCATGCTCGTTACCGAGCGGCCTGGGCGGCTGCGAATCGTGCGTAATGGTATCCTCGATCCTACCGCGATCGGTGGCGTTCCAGCGGTATTTGCCAGCGGTCAGGGGGGATTGATGGATGTCTCGATCCATCCGCAATTTGCTAAAAATCGGCTGGTTTATCTCACCTATGCTCATGGTAACGACACAGCCAATCGCACGCGACTGGCAAGGGCCGTGTTTGATGGCAAAAACCTCAAAAATCTGCAAGCTATCTTTGAAGTCACTCCCGTCAAACCCGGTTCGCAACATTTTGGTTCGCGGATCGTGTGGCTACCCGATAATACCCTGCTACTCGCGATCGGCGATGGTGGCAATCCCCCACTGCAAATCGAGGGTAAATTACCCCGCTTCCAAGCCCAAAATCGGCGCAGCCAGCTCGGTAAAGTCCTCCGCCTCAAAGATGATGGCTCGATTCCCCGCGATAATCCTTTCGTCAAAGCAGCCAATACAGATCCGGCAATCTGGAGCTACGGACATCGGAATATCCAAGGCATGACCTTCGATCCAATTTCCAAGCGAGTTTGGGCGACAGAACATGGCTCAAACGGTGGTGACGAACTTAATCTGGTGCAAAAAGGCAAAAACTATGGCTGGCCGCTGGCTACCTATAGTACAGAGTATGGGTCTAGTGAAAAGATTTCACCAAATAAATCGTTACCTGGATTGGAAGATCCCAAAGTAGTTTGGACACCCGCGATCGCACCTTCGGGTTTGACCGCTTACAATGGAAAACGATTTCCACAATGGCAAAAAAATCTGTTTGCAGGCGGATTGGTCGATCGCTCGGTACGCAGAATCGAGCTAGATGCTAATGGCAAAGTCCTCAACCAAGAGGCGATTTCAATTGGTGCCAGAGTCAGAGATGTCCGTCAAGGCCCGGATGAGTTACTGTATATTTTGACCGATGAATCTGATGGTAAGCTCATTCGGTTAGAGCCAGTACAACGGGAAAAGTAACTCAAAGATGCAGGACGATCGAGTATTAATTCACCCCGTAATCGATCGAGCAGACAAAACCTGAAATTTTATTGACGATCGCTCACAATCTTCATCTATTGCCCAATTTTATCGATCGAATTAGTTACATTCGATCGAACTTGCCCGCAGCATCTCACCTTTTTATCATCAATTTCCACCGCGCTGCTGCCATTTTTTCAGCAGATCGATCGCCTGTTGATAATCTTGAATCTGACCCTGTTGCTGATATATTTTGGCAGCTCGGTTCATGTCATCGATCGCACCCACTCGATCGTTCAATTTGTTCTGTTTCAGAAGGCTGCGATTGTAGTAAGCATTAGCAAAATTGGGATTAATTTGAATCGCGCGGTTAAAATCGGCTAATGCTCC
>NZ_JANLWO010000811.1:0-2616 GCF_031364565.1 Chamaesiphon sp. OTE_20_metabat_361 | reverse complement strand
GCGACACAAATGAGTGCGTTTTTGAGTGAGGTAGGGTTAGCGAAAACAAAACCAGATCTAACTAAAATATTTGATGACAGATTTGTCAAAGCATATGCAGCCAAAGCAAAGAAATAATCGCGATCGAGATTCATCAGACGCGGGAGCTAGATCGTCTTTACGACCATCGGTATTCTGGAGATTGGTAGAAGATATTCCTGGGCCACTCAATTGGATTTTGAGTGGTATCTCGATCGGCTTACCATTAATCTTGTGGTGGGGCATTACAACTTTTGGGTCGATCGATCCTAAGTTTTTACCCTCACCTGCTGCGGTCGTAAGTGCTTTTTTGAGACTCTGGAATACTGGAGAGTTACAACAAGATACAATTGCTAGCTTGTGGCGAGTAGGTGTCGGGTTTTTCTGTTCGGCTTTATTTGCAATTCCGACTGGAATTCTGATGGGCAGTTTTCGCAGTATTCGGGCGTTATTTGAGCCATTATTTGGTTTGATGCGCTATATGCCTGCACCAGCTTTTATTCCGCTCCTAATTCTCTATCAAGGTATCGATGAAGCACCGAAAGTTACGCTGATTTTTATCGGTACATTCTTCTTCAATGCTTTAATGGTAATGGATACGGTTAAATTTGTATCTAAAGATTTAATCGAAGCAACTTATATCTTAGGTGGAAATCGCTTGCAGACGCTATTGATGGTGATCTTTCCCCATGTGATTCCAGGTATTTTAGATGCTTGTCGGATCAATTTAGCTGCTGCATGGCAATTAGTCATCGTCGCCGAACTGATCGCGGCGACAGAAGGATTAGGGCGGAGAATTAGTGTGGCTGGGAGATTTTTAAAAACCGATGAGATTTTTGTCGGTATTATTGTCATCGGCACGATCGGACTAGTTTTAGACTTGTTATTTCAATATCTAATTAGAGTTTTTTGCAAGTGGTCAGAGCATAATTAGCAGCCAGAAATATCCAGACGTAGCTCAAATATCCGTCATTAGGCGGTCGCTCGATCGGCGATATTTAATGCTATAATTTGCCAATATTTACCTGCTTGACGATCGACTAGATTAAAACCACTACTCGCAAAAAATTAGATGTTTGTACAAATCGATAATCTATCCAAACAGTTCCAGACTCAGAATGGAAATCTAACCGTACTTAAAAACATCAACATCAATATCGAGCGGGGCGAATTTGTCTGTATAGTAGGAGCCTCTGGCTCGGGAAAATCTACGCTGCTGCGGCAAATTGCGGGACTCGATACGCCGAGCTGTGGCGAGATTCGGATTGCAGGGGTGCCAGTCAAAGGGCCGAGTCCCGATCGCGGCATGGTATTTCAGAACTATACACTGTATCCGTGGTTGAGCATTCAGGAGAATACCGAGTTTGGTCTCAAACTACAAGGAGTATCCAAAAGAGAGCGCCGCGAACGTGCTAGTTATTATCTCAATGTCGTCGGTTTGACTGACTTTGCCAAGTGCTTGCCCAATGAGCTATCTGGCGGGATGAAACAACGCGTCGCCATCGCCCGCGCTCTAGTATGCGAACCTCAAATCTTATTAATGGACGAACCATTTGGAGCCTTAGATATTCATACCAAAGAATCGATGCACGAATTTATTATCGATCTCTGGCAACGGACTAAAATTACGATTCTTTCGATTACTCACGATGTGGAAGAGGCAGTATTTCTCTCCAACCGGATCTTCGTACTTAGTTCTCGTCCTGGTACAGTAAAAAAAGAGCTGACGATTAATTTAGCCGAGCGCGGTGCTAACGCCAAACGTCACACGATCTTTCAAGATTACCGCGATGAATTGATGGTGTTGCTCCGTCAATATGGAGCGGAGGGCTTAGTTGCCGCAAAAGTTTAGAACGCAGAGCGCTTTTGGATCGATTTGGTGTAATTTCGCCAGCCACCAAAGTGGGTGATTTCCGGTTGTCCCTCACACAAGAACGGCTCGCCCAGCACGCCCAAAACTTCACGATTATCGGCTAATTTGATTTTGCCAATGCACAATCCAGCGGGTTCTTGGTGCAAGATTTGGGCTAATCCAGCTAGTGGTAACGACCAGATCTCGATCGCGATCGCCGCTCCGCCCTGACTCACTCTCATCATCGCCGGATGCCGATCCTCGATCGACCACAAGCGATAAATTGGCGCGGTGGTAGTTTCATAGCCAAACTGGGCACCCACCTGTTGCAAATTACCATTTAGCTCCAAACCCAGCATCAAGGTGCCATTAACAGCCAACTCGCAAGTATCTAACATATGTTCGATGGGATCTATTATTAAGATGCAGGGAAACATAGAATTATACTTGCAAACATTTACATCTCGCACGCAGGTCTATTCAATAAATTCAATAACTCGGACGTGGCTGGTGCCCGAATTAAACTGCGCTGCTTTAGATTTAATCTCGGCTAATTGACCGATCGCCAAACCGCAGGGTCTACCATATTTGGCAAGCACTCGATCGCTAGCACTATTCAGAGCTGTCTGCGCTCGATCGACAAAATCAGCCAGCTCGTAATCTCGATCTCGCTCGAAATAGTTTTTGACGATCGAAGATGGCGAATAACAAGTTTCTTCTGAACCATCCGGCCATTGAATTTTAAA
>NZ_JANLWO010000790.1:0-2356 GCF_031364565.1 Chamaesiphon sp. OTE_20_metabat_361 | reverse complement strand
CAGCTCTGCTGCACCTGCTCAGAAATGCCTACGATCATGGCTTAGAAACCGCCGCCCAGCGGTTAGCTCTGGGCAAACCCGAACGCGGGACGATCCATGTTGCCCTAACTCGACGCGGCAATCTGTATCGCCTAGAAATTGAGGACGATGGCGCTGGCATCGATGCCAATGTCATTTATCAGATTGCCAAATCCAAAGGCTTTCCGCTCGTTGGCGCAGCCTCTATCCAAGAGAATCGCGCCAGCACCAGCAGCGAACTATTAGCAGTCCTCTGTCAGCCAGGATTTAGCTCTAGCAGCACTGTCAGCGAGGTATCCGGGCGCGGCGTCGGGATGGATGTCGTTGTCGCCCAGATTGTCAGCATGGGTGGCAAATTAAGCCTAGATACTCAAGTAGGTCGCGGTACCAAGTTTACGCTCGAAATTCCCGCCCCACAGCTATTAGTACCCTGCGTCCTATTCCAAGTGGGCGATCGCACGATTGCGTTCCCCACAGAAGAAATCCTCGAAACAGCGTTGGTGAGTTCGCTATCAGCAACAATGCTCGCAGATGATGAAGCAAACCTCTGTGCCTGGACGCTGACAACGAGTAGCGGCGATGTATCTGGTTTCGATCTTGCTAATTATTGGCAATCGATCGAGCGATCGCTCCCCGATACCGCTGTCTGCATTCGGACGCGTCAGGGTGCCACCAGTCGGGAGATTTGGTCGATTGCGGACGATCTGCTCGGACAAGCCGAATTGCTCATCAACCCTCTCCCCAGCCCGCTGATTGCGCCTGCTGGCTTATTGGGCGTTAGCCTTCAATCCGACGGTCGGTTGATTTCGATCCTCGATCCGATCGCGTTGACGACCAAGCTTGCCACCAGTGTCGATCGTCGCGCTACTGACTATAGTCTCAGCACGATCGCCGTCGAGCGCACCAAATCATCTGCCCCAGTCATTCTCATCGTCGATGATGCCGCACTGATGCGCCGACGATTTGAAGCCAGTCTCAATACCTATGGATTTGTCACCCACACCTGCAACGATGGACTAGAAGCCCTCAATTGGCTGGAAAACAATCCCTACCCCGATCTGATGATTACTGACGTAGAGATGCCCAATATGGACGGCTTCACGCTGATCGATCGAGCAAGGCAATTGGGCATCTCGATCCCGATTCTCGTCGTCTCGTCTCGATCGTCCGAGGAATGGGGTAAGGAAGCCCGTCGCTTGGGAGCGACTGACTATCTCAACAAAGGCTTTGCTACGACTGAAATGATTCAGAAAGTTAACTCGCTTTTAGGATTGTTGGTTGAAGCATAATATCAAAAGGTAAAGGGTAAAAGGTAACAGAATACTGTAGGGTGTGTTATCCCGCCAGGGTAACGCACCAATCTAATCTATCTCAACCGATTCGATCGCGTCACAAATTTTGCCAAAAAAATAGTAGATGAGCCATGCTCACCTACTGTTTTTTTAGTCAATTAATAGTCGATATTGTTACTGGCATACTTAATTAAAATTAGTACTAAAAGTAGGGTAGGCACTGCCCACCGCTTAGATTTCAGATATTACTAATTTGATCTATCTCTCTACTCACATACTTAAGTGAAAGTAGCTTGACTGATTCGATCGAGTAATAAATTTTGCTAAGAACCAGTAAGTGGAGAGTTATCAACTACTACTTATTAGTCAATTAAGTAGGTAGATGCAATCATTCATAAAATAGATTATATCTCAAACCTGGTTGGTGGGCACTGCCCACCCTACTACGATAGATCTACTGTAACTTTAATTATTTAAATTAATCCGATTTAAGTTGTGAATGGCGAACTACCATCCATGACTTCATGCCAAGGTAAACCCATTGGGCCGAGGAGTGCCATGAATGGATCGGGGTCGCATTCTTCTACATTAAATACTCCGGGTTTCTTCCAACTACCATTGACGATCGACAAGGCACCAACTACTGCCGGGACGCCTGTTGTGTAGGAAATGCCTTGCGAACCGACTTCGGCAAAAGCTGCGGCATGTTGGCAATTATTGTAGACATAATAGTTCTTCTCGACACCATCTTTGATGCCGCGAATATGACAGCCGATCGAAGTTTGTCCGGTGTAATTTGTGGCTAGGGATGCTGGTTCCGGCAGGACAGCTTTGAGGAATTGTAACGGCACGATTTTTTGACCTTGATATTCGATCGGATCGATGCGGGTCATGCCGACGTTTTCTAATACCTTGAGGTGGGTAATATAGTTTTCCGAAAACGTCATCCAAAACCGTGCGCGTTTGAGCGTGGGGATATTTTTAACCAATGATTCGAGTTCTTCATGATAGAGCAAATATGACTCGCGATCGCCGATTTCTGGATA
>NZ_JANLWO010000778.1:0-1681 GCF_031364565.1 Chamaesiphon sp. OTE_20_metabat_361 | reverse complement strand
GCTTGGGCGATTTCTTTAGCACGGCTATCTTCATAACCAGTCAATGCTGGATTCGCTAAATCATCATTGTCAAAACTCCGGTTCAAGTCTCGATCGACATAACGTCGATTTGCCGCTACCGCCTGGGGATTAGCTAATAAGGTCACGACTTCAAAACTATATTGCGCCAGCCGCTCTGGAAACCGAGCCAACTTTTCTACCACATATACGCCAGTCAGCTCATTGCCGTGGGTACCGCCGACAATGGCAATTTTCTCGATCGGTTTAGCTATCATCAGTGCATCTTGTGTAAAGTTACTCAGTAATCCAGTTCGTCACTAGATCGCCTTGCTCCATCACCATAATCGCAACAATATATAACTGCAATAGTCAATTTTACATGTTAATATAACCCGATAGTTATAGAATCTGGATATCGTGAATACGACAGAAGCGGTAAAAGCGATCGAACTTCGCGACTTGCGTTACTTTCTAGCTGTTGTCGAAGCGGGGAGTATTACTAGTGCGGCGGAAAAATTACATGTAGCGCAACCATATCTCACCAGAAAAATCGCCGCCCTGGAAAAGAGATTGGGCGATTCGGCAGAGCCGACGCTACGCGAACGAGTCGAGCTATTCGATCGCAAAAAACGCCCCCATCAGTTAAACCAAACCGGACGCGCGTTTTTAGAAGCTGCGCGGGTAATTGTCGAAAAATTAGATTTGGCAGTTGAGAATACCCACCGGATTCGGCTGGGAGAAATAGCTGGGAAATTGGGATATTTGACGGTCGGATTTACGAGCGCGATGGCTAATGGTATCTTGCCAGATATTTTGGGAGCTTTCAAACAAAATTATCCCAATATTAGTTTAATTTTAAGTGAAGAAACCAGCAGTAATCAAATTCAAAGATTGCGCGATCGGGCAACAGATTTGATGTTTGTCTATCAATATCTCGACTTAACCGAATCGTTAGCAGCAACCGCAGATCTAGATGTGTTACTGCTCGTTCGAGAATCATTAGTTGTCGTGCTACCAGCTCGACATCCGCTGGCAGATCGCTCGGTTATTTCGCTCGCCGATCTCAGAGACGAATCATTTATCATGCCGGATCGTCAAGTTGTACCCGGCTTATTTAAAGAAATTGAAGGTTTGTGTGTTCAATCTAAATTCGTGCCGAATATTGCCCTAGAAGCGGTCTTCATGGTCACGATTCTCGGGCTAGTCGCTGGTGAAATTGGGATTAGTATTTTGCCAGCCAGCGTCCAAAATTTACAACGCAAAGGAGTAGTGTACAAAAAGTTGCAAGAACGAGCAGTTACTAATCAATTAGCCGCAGTTTGGCGGCGAGATAATTCATCCCCGATCTTGGCAAATTTTATCAAAATTATTGAAGGTATCATCGGCAAGGAAATTTAAATTGTAAATGTATAGAGTCTACGGAGATGGAGATCGGGGTGTTCGGAGTATTTAGCTGACGGGTTGGCTGGAGCTTTACGCAATTTTTGGCAAAATTGGTGATGTTCTCTAGGTCTTACCCAATGCCTTGAGAAAGTCCATTGCTTTTTGATAAAACTCTGTATTCCCTTGTTGTTTATATAACTCTGCTGCTTTGTTTGCATCCTGAATTGCTGATTCTTTATCATTCAATTCGTATTTGGCAACACTGCGGGCGAAATAAGCTAGGGCAATTGTTGGTTTT